>JALOMM010000226.1 GCA_025455535.1 Bacteroidales bacterium
TGTTCGTTGATGACTGCCCGTTTGGCTTCGACGCCCTGGATCTCTGCGGCGACGGAGCGTCGCTGGGTGGTGTTGGTTTCGGATTGTCTTTTAAGGACCTCAAGCTGGCCTGTGAGGTCATCGAGCTGTTTCTGCGTGGCGGCGCCGTCAGCGAGCATGCGGCGCGTACGCCCGATATTGATGTTGAGGTTATCCATCTGCTGGCGTATCACCGCGTCCTGCGCCGCGATGCCCGCCAGGCGCGCCTGCGCCGCCGCCGTCACCGCCTCCAGCTCTGCAAGCTGCAGCACCAGCATGGTGGTGTCGGTGACGGCGATGACGGCGCCGCCACTGACATCCATACCTTCATCGGCATCCATTGCCACGATCCTGCCGGAGGTCTCGGCAGAGATGATGATATCATCAGCTTCGAAGGTGCCCCAGGCATCTGCATCACTCTCACCCCGGCCGCAGCCAGAGAGGAGCATTAGTAACGCGACAGGTATTATGTAATTCTTCATATTGTTGTTATTTATTTATTCCCGTGATATTTATATACTCAACCTCAGCCCTGGCGATGTTTATCTTTCTCACTGCCGCGCTGATGATTGCCTGCTTCTCCCCGTTGAGCTCCGTCAGGTATTCTGAGGCGGTTATTGTACCGTTCTGCAGCTGCGAGGCTGACACCGCAGCAATCTTCTGCCTTATCATGATCAGCTCTGCATCACGCCGGCCAGCCTCACGCAGCGCCTCTATCTCTGCCATCTTCACCGTGAGAACCCTCTGCAGCGACTCTTCCGTGGCGCTCCTGTTTATGTCAAGCAGCTGCTGCTGAAGAGTCACAGACTTACGCTCATTGCTGGTCTTGTTCCAGTCGAAGATAGTCCATTTGATACCTACCCCCACGGAGTAATACGGATCAGGTACCTCCGAGAAGAAGTTATTGCCCGGAGGCAACCCGTACCCTGCCTGCGCAAAACCGAACGCCTTCGGCATGCGCTGACTCTTCAGCAGGTTCATGGTAGCGCCGAGCTGCCTTTTCCTCACATCAAATAGGCGGATATCAGGATTGTCAATTGTCTCTTCACCTGTTATGACAGGCTCCGGCAGGAGAAAGGAATCGTCACCGGCGAAGGTCATACCGGTGATCTGTCCGAGAGCTATTGAGAATATCGACCGTGACCTGGGGTACGACGCCGTTCCTCACCCCTGACTGGGCCTCTGTCATACGGGCGGCGAGTTCAGAAATCAGAACCCCGGTTACCTCAGCCTGGCTTGCGGCAAGCAGCATGGAGAAGTAATAGCTGTTTATCTGATCATGCAGCCGGTATATCGCCGCCTCGTTCTGTTTCATGTTAAGCTCCCTTATCACCTCTTCCACCGCCCTGGCGCTGCGTGTCGCACCACCGTCCCATATCACCTGGCTGATGTCAAGAGTGGCCTTATAGAACTGATGTGGAATGGCAGGGGCAGTGCCCGGCGGAATGGGGAGGCTTCCGTATATTGCTTCGATATCGGGGATGTCTGAGTAGTAGGCATAACTACCGTTTATGTCCATCCCGGGAAGGTAACTTGCCGAGAGGTTCTTATCGCGCAGTGAAGATAACTCCGTGTAGATATCCCTCTCCATTGCCAGAGGTGTTGCCGCTGCTGCAGCGTCGTAGCACTGCCAGAGTGTGACAACCTGCTGTCCGCCAGCGGCAGCGAACGTCAGCAGCATTGACCATGCCAGTATTATCTTCTTCATTTCTTGCGGTTTTTTAAGGCTGTAATGACAAAATCAGAGGCAAACTCCTTTCTTGCCTGCATAAATGAGTTGAAGTTTCTGGTTTCGCCCAGCTGCTCCATCATCATCTTCATGATATTACGTGCGGCAAAAGGAAAGATGGCCATTGAAACGATTGTGACCATGAGCTGGGGGAGTTCGCCCTTTTTGATGCCGAATTTCCTGAGTTCCTTTGAATGTTGCCTGTAGATGACGTCACGCATCTCCGAATAGCGGAGGGTCTCGCGGATGCCCTGCACCAGGTCAGGATTGTGTGAAATCTCATTGAGGAGAAACAGGGGGAGATTTGGATTTTTGATAAGTATATTGATATGTTCCTCATAATAGAGTTTTATCTTCTTCTCGAACGAGATGTCCATCATGAAGACTGACAGGATTTTTTCGAACATTTTTTTCAGCAGTGCCTGGAACACTGTTGCGAACAGTAGCTCCTTCGACCTGAAGTAATAGTGGAGCAGTGCTTTGTTTATCCCTGCGCGGTCGGCTATCTCCTGCATGCGTGCTGCGGCAAAGCCTTTCTCTTCGAATATCTCGGTAGCGGCTTTGAATATCTTCTCCTGGGTCTGAAGATCGTGATTCTTTGTTTTAACCATCAGGATTAACTTTATAGTTTAACCAATTGGTCAAAGTTAGAATCAAATTCTGAAATGACAAAATTTTTTTTTCATAAATTTTTTCAGGGGGTCTTTTGGCTTCGCTGTCTTTACGCTTAGCCACCCGCAGCAGGTTCCTGAGCCTGTCGAAGGGCCGCGGCGGGTGGGTGCGCTGTCTTGAGGGAAGAGGCGGGAGACGGAAGACGGAAAACGGGAGACGGAAGACCGATTACTGATCGCCTAAATCGCAAATCGCAAATCGCAAATCGCACATCGCACATCGCAAATTGCACATCCTACTTTCACCCTGCTGCCTTCTGCCTATTGCCTATTGCCTTCCCACCATTCCGCAGGTCCGGAGAATTAAGTAAATTTGCATGATCAATCAACAATGTCACCCGGGCAGGAAAATTTATCATTATGAAGAATTTGAAGAAGATGATCCTTCGCATCACAGGCGCAATTGCGGCCGTAATAATCGTAATTCTCGGATCCTATATGATTGTCATGTTCTCAGCAGTGAGGAAGATGACACCTGCCGAAACTTCGAAGCTGACAGATGACGTCTTCGCCGTCAGGGACAAATATGTGAACATGTTCCTTGTCAGGAGTGGCGATGACTTCATAGCAATAGATGCGGGTATAAAGAAGGGTGCCGTCAGGGATGAGCTCAGAAAGCTGGAGATAGACCCCGAAAGGGTGATTGCCGTTTTCCTTACACACACCGACAGTGATCATGCAGGGGCTATCAACCTTTTCAGAAATGCCGTTGTCTATATGCACAGGGAGGAGGAACAGATGATCAATGGCGAGACAGGCAGATTCCTCTTTTTCGGAAACACTATCGACACAGATGATTATACGTTGATCAATGACGATGTACTCAGGATCGGCGACCTGGAGATCAGGCCTGTCCTGACCCCCGGTCATACCGGCGGGGCTACCTGCTATGTGGTAAACGGCAGTTATCTTTTTACCGGAGATGCAATGAGATTATATAACGGCTATGCAGAGCCCTTCCCCCGTTTAATCAACAAGAACGGACGGAGAGCAAGGAAGTCAATGAAGAATATCATGGAGCTGGAGGGCATTCAGTATATCTTCACTGGCCATTACGGCTACAGCAATGACTTTTCCAAAGCTTTCAGCAGCAGATAGTTGACAGGACTTAAATAAACAAAACCAGACTCATGTTGTTATCTCATAAAAAGATACTTCATGAGATCAAGGTCAGTTGAAAAGATATTGCCCCCTCCACCGGTCCATTTTGTGGGTGACGGCTTCAGGGTGCACAACTTCATCCCGGGGGTGCATCCCCTGTCGATGCAGCGAATGGATCCCTTCATCATGCTCGATTATAATTCGAGGTATTATTTTTCCCCCACCGGCAAACCCAGGGGGGTAGGGGTGCACCCTCACAGGGGTTTTGAGACAGTCTCGATCGCATACAGAGGAAGGATAGCCCATCATGACAGCTTTGGCAACAGCGGAGTGATCGGGGAAGGAGACGTGCAATGGATGACAGCGTCATCCGGACTGCTTCACAAGGAGTACCACGAGAAGGAGTTCGCACGCATGGGTGGAGACTTCCATATGGTGCAGTTGTGGGTCAACCTTCCGGCAAAATTCAAGATGTCCCCTCCCAAATACCAGCCAATCACAAATGATCAGATGGGAAGATTCATCCTTCCTGACGATGGGGGAACGATCGAAATTATTTCAGGTGAACATGAAGGTGTCAAAGGTCCCGCCTCGACCTTCTCTCCGGTCTCACTCATGAACGCAAGGCTCAACTCCGGAGGAAAGGCATCATTCGTGTTCCCGGAGTCAAATAATACGGCACTGCTTGTTGTTGAGGGTGAGATACAGGTTAATGGAACCAACCTGGTGCCGGCCGATCACTTTGTGCTTTTCGGAAATGACGGCGACCGGTTTGAGATAACTGCAACCGAAAAAGCAGTTGTTCTCATATTTAGCGGAGAACCTCTAAGAGAACCAATCGCCGCCCACGGTCCGTTCGTCATGAATACCCG
>JALOMM010000227.1 GCA_025455535.1 Bacteroidales bacterium
GACCGACAGCCTCAGCACCGTTGCTGAAGAATACCTCTGACGTATAGGCATTGACAAGATATAAAGTCTCATATGTCTTATAGATCTCAGCATACTGTTCAAAAATCTTACCGTACCTGGCCGTCCGGGGCGGATCAAATGAGACCCATCGTGAGAACTCGCTCTCAAATGCTTCCTTCCGAGCCACACCGTTCATGTTTTCAAGGCTCTGTATCTCCCCTATCCACTTCTTCCATCCGTTAGCCATGCCAAATGACTTGCCTGAGTATTTGATACGCACAAGCGGGTCTTTTGCCATCTCCTGCTCCATGATCGATATTTTGGTGCCCCGTATCTCGACCTGCTTCGGATAAATAACATCTTTCAGCATCCTGATATGGTGTGACGGCGCATATTCCTGCGTTCTCCCGGGATAACCGAACACCATTGTAAAGTCTCCCTCCTTTACACCTTTGAGTGAAACGGGGAAATGGTACGCCGGCTTGTAAGGGACGTTCTCAGCAGAGTAGGCGGCAGGATTGTTTTCCCTGTCGGCATATACCCTGAAGAGAGAGAAGTCACCGGTATGCCGCGGCCATACCCAGTTGTCAGTGTCACCCCCGAACTTGCCGATGGCCGATGGAGGCGCACCAACAAGCCTTACGTCCCTGAACACCTCATTGACAAGCAGAAAATACTGGTTGCCAAGGAAGAAAGGACGTACCATGGAATTAAAATGGGTTCCCCTGACAGCCTCGGCATTTATTGAACTTATGTTGGCGTTGATGGCAGCCTCGCGCTCTTCAGTGCCCATGTTCTCAGTCACCCCTTTCAGCACCCGGTCAGTGACATCTTCCATGTACTTCAGGATTGTCACCGTGAGCCCGGGGTTCTGCAATTCCTGCTCTGGCGATGCTGCCCAGAAGCCATCCTTAAGATAATCATGCTCGAGAGTGGAGTGGTTCTGAATCATTCCGTAACCACAGTGATGGTTGGTAATTATAAGCCCCCTGTCTGAAATAAACTCTCCTGTGCAACCGCCGCCGAATATCACAACGGCATCCTTCATCGACGCCTTGTTAACACTGTAAATGTCCTCCGCGGTGATCTTGAATCCGTTCTCCTGCATAATTTTTATGTTGTACTTCTCGATCAGCAAGGGGATCCACATCCCCTCATCAGCCCTCGAGGGCAATGCAACGAGCAGCATAATCGCGGTTAACAGAATTGAGATCTTTTTCATATTCATTGTCTTTTAACTATTGTCTTATAAACTGCAGCAGTTCTGTATAAAGATCACTGACAGGCATACCTACTACATTGTAATATGAACCCACGATGCGGGTTATGCCTCTCAGCCCGATCCACTCCTGTATGCCGTAGGCGCCAGCCTTGTCATACGGATGATAGTTTTCAACATAGTAGCTGATCTCATCATCGGTAAGTTCTTTAAAGGTAACCTTTGTGGAGACCGAGAAAGTATGTTTTCTGATATGGTTTCTCAGGCATAAGGCTGTAATGACATCATGATCACACCCTGAAAGCAGTCGCAGAAAATATGCTGCCTCAGCTGCGTCTGCAGGTTTTCCGAGTATGGCTTCGCGACACCATACAACGGTATCTGCCGTTATTATTATCTGTCCGGGCTCCACAACCCCCGGCCATGCATCTGCCTTGCCTTCAGCCAGATATTCGGCAATTTCCCTGCCCCTGAGGTATGACGGCCACACCTCCTCATAATCGACAGCAGCAGTCTCAAAGAGCAAGCCTGCCTCACTCAGAAGCTGCCTGCGGCGCGGTGAGGCAGATGCCAGTACGAGCCTGTAATCCTTCAGAGCATCCCCAATCATCCTAGAATATCTTTCCTGAAATGATTAACGCACCTGCCACGAGCGAATAGAGGATACCGAAAAGCATTATGATCTTCATCATCCTGCTGGCGGCATGAAGCATCTGCTTATCTTTTCCGGCAATGACGTTATAAATTACGTATACAAAAGGGAGGGTGATCAGAAGAGTGATAAGGACCAGTGTTGTTCTGTCTCCAAGATACCTGAGCCATACTGTGTAAAGAGCCAGCAGGGTAATGAGTGAAAGGGAGACAACCACAATTCTTGAGGTGACCATTCCGCCTGACACAGGCAGGGTCTTTCTCTCCATGGCCAGGTCACCTTCATAATCCTCCATATCCTTAATTATCTCTCTTATAAGTGTTGTCAGGAAAGCGAAGAGGGCAAATCCGCCCACCCAGTAAAAGAGTATTGCCACACCTGGAAAAGAGAGAGCGGTAGATGAATACTTTGCATAGATCGCCGGTGCGTCATAGAGAACCACCATCATGGGCACCATTGCCGTCAGGAAGGCAACTATAAGATTTCCGATAAGAAACTGTCTTTTGTAGGAAGCTGAATAAAAGTAGAGCAGTCCTGACACAAGCAGGAAGAAGATCCCCAGCCAGAAGTACCCGATACGGGCAGAGACGTAGAATCCGCCTGTCACACCCAGTACATTGAGAATGATGTGGTACATCATGGCCTTTCGCCTGGTAATGGTGTTTCCAACAATGATTCTGCCCCTGTTGATCAGATCAGTGCGTATATCGAAATAATCATTTATGACATAACCGGCAGCGGTGATGAGCACTGTTGAGACGACAAGCACGACGAAGTCAAACCAGCCGAGCTGAAAAGTCATTCGGGTGACTATCAGCGGATTATCTGCAAGTGTCACTGGCATCGCAGAGAGGAGCGGTCTTAAGACTGCATACCTCATCAGCATCATTGTGAGCGCCACAATAAGCAGATTAGGCAATCTCACCAGCGTCAGCAGGTCCTTCAGGTTATCACCACGAGAATGCTTCATAATCCATCCAGTTATTGTGAAGCCTCAGTGTCTGCTCTATCACATCACGCACACACCCCTCTCCACCGCGCTTGTCCGAGATGTAGACTGATATCTGTTTTATCTCACTGTCTGCGTCACTGGGGCATACCGGCAGTCCAATCATCTTCATCACCTCATAATCAGGTATATCGTCGCCCATATAGAGGACATGCTTCGGGTCTATATCCCATTTGGTGAGGAGGGCTGTCATGCTCTCCTTTTTGGTGCGGGAGTTCAGGTAGATATCATTTATCCCCAGCGTCTTAAGCCTCTTGATATACTCTTTTGAGTTTGATCCGGATATGACTCCGACGCGGTAACCTTTCTTTACTGCCAGCTGAAGGGCATAGCCGTCTCTCAGGTTCACTGTGCGAAGCGGCACCCCCCAGACAGACATGGGTATTGTCTGTGTAGAAAGGACACCGTCAATATCGAAAACAAAGCCTTTGACCTTCTGAAGCTCCTCCTTGAAGTTGGTCATCTCGCGCTCTTTTTATAAAACCCTGTGATCATTCTGCTGAT
>JALOMM010000034.1 GCA_025455535.1 Bacteroidales bacterium
AAGACAGACGGCACAGAACTTACTAATGCAGACCTGGCTGGTCTTATCGTCTTTAAGAAGACAAGTACCTCAGGTGATGATGTAGCCTTTACAGCAACAATTGATGCCACTAAAAAGATCATTACTGTAACCCCTTCTGCTCCCCTGGCCAACTCCGAACAATATTTCCTGACGGTCGGAGCTGTGGAGGATGCAGCCGGAAATGAAGCGGCAGCGGCAGGCATATCCTTTACGACAATAGCTGCAGCCGCGCCATCCATAACCATAACAGCCCCGGTTGGCGGAGAAACATTCCATGCTGGCGACGCGACATCCATTACGTGGACTTCGGCAAACATTACAAACGTGTTTATCGAGGTTTACGCTCCCGGGCAAACTGCTTATGAATGGATTCCGTTTGTGGCAAGCACACCGGCTGCTCCAGGCTCTGTTGCAATTACGGTACCTGCCGATGCAGATTACGGAACCCAGTATAAGATCAGAGTCTCTGATCTTGACCATCCAACCGTTCGTTCCGAGAGTGCAGAATTTACTGTCATTGGGGTAGCCACAAGTATCACTGACCTTAGGGCAAGGTTCGTTGCCAATGATATTGTCAAGCTGAGCGGCGAGGCTACTGTGACATTCCTCAGACCCTCGAACAGAAATCAGAAATACATTCAGGATGCCGGTGCCGGACTCCTGATAGATGACGCCACAGCTGTTCTCACTACTACAGTTGCAGTGGGTGATAACATACAGGGACTTGAAGGAAAGCTGGGATTGTACGGTGGCCTTCTGCAGATTGTGCCGACTGTTGCTACTGTCACCGTAAAATCATCCGGAAATACTGTTACCATTCCTGAACTGACCATACCTCAATACAAGACCGATTACCTGAAGTATGAGTCTATGCTTGTCAAGCTTAAGAACGTTTCGATCACCGAAGGCAACGGAACTGCAGTTTTTGCCGAATCAACAAATTACACTGTCACAGACGGCACAAACACTGTTCAGTTCAGAACATTCAAGACGGGTGACGGTGACCTTGTCGGCAAGGTAATCCCCGTATCAAAAATGCATATGACCGCTATTGCAGGGTTCTTCAATACCACGATACAGGTCTACTCAAGAACACTGTCAGACTTTCAGTTGCTGAGCTCCGCAAAGGCAATAACCGCGTTTTCTTTCAGCGCACTCTCACCGGCGGTGAACGGCACCATCAACGAGGCAGCGAAGACTATCGCATTAATTGTGCCTGCCAGCACAAACCGTACAGCACTGGTGCCGACCATCACAATATCGGAGAAGGCAATTGTTGATCCGGCTTCTGGTGCGGCAAAAGACTTCACCAATCCGGTCGTATATACCGTTACAGCTGAAGACGGTAGTACCGTTACTTATACAGTGACTGTGTCACTTTCTACAGCCGTCGAAGATCAGCTGTCAGGACGCTTCAGGATATATCCTGTACCGGCACGTACTGAGATCTACGCCGAGGGCATTGAGGATGTGACTCTCATAGAGATCTTCGATGTGACCGGCAACAAACATATCACTGCAGTAGGTGACGGCGAGAATGTCAGGGAGATACCCGTAGGCAAACTATCACGCGGTGTTTACTTCATGAGACTCACTACTCCGGGTGGAAGTGTTATGAAGAAGTTTGTGAAAGAATAGTTTTAACCTCTCACCTTACGTAAGAGAGGGTGCCTCAGAAGGGCACCCTCTTTATTTAGAATTGTCTGGCAACGTTGATCATGGCTCTGAGGTTCGCCTCAGGTGTGCCGGGAGGCAATGCACAGCCGGCATTGAGTATGAACCTGCCGGTGCCGCAGTAAACCCTGAGCAGCTCCTCCGTTTTTTTTCTCACTTCTTCAGGAGTACCCAGAGCCAGGACACCGCTCGGGTCGATGTTTCCGATGAGTGTGGCTTTGTCGTGATACAATTCGTATACTATTGCTGCATCGGTCTTATAATCAAGCTCAAAGGCATCAGCCCCGGTGAGAAGCATGCTGTCGAGAATGATCTCAGTGTCGCCGCATATGTGTAATGCGTAAGGCAAACCGAGTGAATGTGCCAGTTCGACGATCCGCTTCTCATAAGGCACGGCAAATTTCTCATACATCTCAGGCGATATCATCGAGGGACCGGCGGCACTGTCTCCGTTGGAGACCATGTGACACCCTGTCTGGGCCATGAGACTTATAAACTGACTGGTGGCGTCTTCGCAGTAGTCGAGCAGCCGGAAAATATTCTCTTCATCAGCCACCATCAGGTCAAGCATCCAGTTCTGCGCTCCGCGCATCATACTTGCCAGTGTAAATGGAGCCTGGTCACAGTTACCCCTGATAAAAACATCATCGCCGAAATACTCACTGAGCAGTCTGACTGCCTCGAGCCACACCTGTATGTGCCTGTAATCCTCAACCTTAGCCTTTGCAAGCCTGTCGACAGCCTCAATGACATCAAGATTCCCGTGATGAGTCCTGGCCGGCTCATTGACCGGAAAGTCTACCGGGACACCAACGGCACCGGCAAGTGTCACAGTATCAATATCTACCAGTATCCCGTCATATTGATATTTTTCAACACTGCGGATAAATGCCTCCGCGATGACCTTCGGATTGTTCCGGAATTCCTGCATTGTAACCCCTGCCTCCCTTGCGGCCATCATGAAGTTGTGAAGCATTACAGGTATCTTATCCGGTGCCCTTCCTTCAAGGGCTGCCCTTATTCTTTCATAACCGTTCATGGCATGCAACTCTTAATTAATGACATCCTTCTCAAGTGCCTCAAGTGACTTGCCTCTTGTCTCCACAATGTACTTCCTGAAGAAAAAGTAGCTGCCAAATGTCACTATGGCAAAGAAGGCAAATACAAATCCAATACCCCTGTTGTCAGGGAACGAGGTCTGGATAACCGGAAAGACAAGCAAAAGGAGAGTGTAAAATACCCAGTGCGAGAATGACCCTGCTGATGCCCCTCGTGACCTTATGTTGTTGGGAAACATTTCTGAGAGCAGAACCCATATAACTGCACCCTGTGAGAAGGCGAAGCACGCCACGAAGCTTAACATGAACACCAGGGGCATTAAACCCTGTATGTCGAAATAGAAGATACAGGCGAAGGCTGCGAGGAAGATGCCCATGCCTATCGAACCGAACAGGAGCATATTCTTGCGTCCAATCCTGTCAATGAAGAACATTGCGGCTATTGTAAAGACAAGGTTCGTAAGGCCAACGATCACAGTCTGAATTATGGCTGACTCTGTTGAAAAGCCTGCAGCCCTGAATATGTCGCTGGAGTATATCATAACTATGGCTATCCCGGTAAACTGGTTGAACATTCCTACCGCCAGGCCGATGAGCATTAGCCTCAGATAGGGCTTCCTGAAGAGGTATTTGATGTGATCCACCACCTCGCTGTTTATCGATTGCTGTATCTCTTTTATCATCAAGTCGATATCGGCATTGCTGTTCAGTGATTCCAGCACCTCACGGGCTTCCTCGAGGTTTCCTCTCTTCACCAGCCAGCGAGGGCTCCTGCCGACAAAGAACAGTAGCATGAGGAACGCCAGTGCAGGCACCGCTCCGGCGATGAACATCCATCGCCAGTTGCCCGGGCCGGTGTCAAGCAGCAACAGGTCTGAAGCGAAGGCAATGAGGATACCGACAACGATCGAGAGCTGGAAGGTAAGGGCCAGCCGTCCCCTGTATGCCGGCGGGGAGATCTCAGAGATGTACATCGGTGACAACACTGAAGCCCCTCCAATGGCAAGGCCCCCTATTACCCTGAATGCAATAAAAGTGAAAATATCCTGAGACAAACCAGTCCCGACAGCGGAGACAAGAAACAGAACAGCCATCACCCTGAGCATGTCACGGCGGCCGTATTTATCACCTGGCACACCGATGAACAATGCACCTGCAACACATCCGAATATCGCCGAGCTGACAGCCCAGCCCTTCATTGTCTCTGTAAGGTCAAAAAACTCCGTAAAGAATGGTATCGCGCCATTTATCACTGCCGTGTCGAAGCCAAACAGGAATCCACCCAGTGCCGAAACTACAGTGTAAAGAATCAGTTTTCTTCTCATCTTACCTTATTAACAGGGTTTCAATTGAGTACTTCCCGATACCAAGCCTTATTCCATCCTCATTTACAGGCAAAGATCCAAGGGTCTCCTCAATTAGGTTGGTTCTGACAGCAGTACCGAAACGGCGGAATGACTTTAACGTCACATCAGACCCGCGCCCCGCCGTGTCATAAATCCTGATTATAACTGCCGGCTCATCTTCTGCCTTCTTGACAGTTGAAATGATGAGGTTATCAGCTTCATCATCAATGCTGAAGAAGCTCATCTCCTCAGGAAGAGCAGCATCAGCACACTGTCTTGCCCCTGTTACCGCAATCAGCTTCTCGTTAGCCTCAACGCCGAATCTGCGACCCTTCTCACCTCCTTTGGGATAAGAGGTAAACGAGAACCCGAAATGATGATCGCCCGGCTGGAGGTATTCGTTCCCCTCGCCGTGACAGCTTCTGCGCGAGGCAATCAGCAATGGCTGCAGGATATGGTTATCTGACGTATTATCTGTCGGATCAATATAATCAGCCACAGCCACACTCGAACTGAGTATCACACCGTAACTGTCATTGTCAGCCCCAATCCAATTCTGTATTCCCCTCGGGTGGATCTCCCCGCACGGGGTATCATACCGCTCTCCTGCTGCGCCTTCAATCTCATCCTTTCCTACGGTTACTTTGCCAAAAGGCACCTCATAGCATATCTCTCCGCCGGTCATCTTCAGGGGCAAAGCCATCCTGTACTCACGGTAAAGAACTCCGTTGTAATTCAGAAGGTCGATAATAAAGTCGATCCGTTTCAGCTCATTATAAAAAATGATCTTCTGATCAATAACAGCGTTCCTTATCGGCTGACGGTTGACAAACATAGTGTAGACGTCACCCGTTTCAGCCATTTTCCAGTTGTGCGGATAGTTTGCCGCCCTGTCAAAGCCTTCCATATCGGGTTGCTGGATGTCGCTGAACTCTCCTGCACCGGTTCCCACGGAGCGCATTGTGAAGATCTCCCCTGCCTTGAAACTGGTTGTATCAGCAATTTCCAGTCCCATATCCAAGTCATATATCGAAGATAATCCACCGTCAGCAAATCTGACTTTGTAAAATTTGTTGGAGTACAGGGTGGGGGCATCTCCTTTTCCCTGAACGGAAGCATCTCCTGCAGATTCCCTGATCTCATCTGCTGACGGCCTCACATAGTAGGTCCTGTAACCGATTGAGGGCACCCCTTCAGCAATAAAGTCTGCCTGTGCAGATTTCAAAGAGCCATCCTCATGGCTGACAATTTTGCTCAGCTGCACTGGTACTGCAGAACCTTTATGGTCAAAAAGCTGAATCGAGCTCCCCCATCCCTTTTCAAAAATCATTTCAAAGCTCGCTCTGTCGCTCCGTTCCCAGCTCAGGCTGTTGAATACCATTACCGGAATTCCTTTTCCCGGTGACACCTTTATTTTTGATGAGATGTCACTGAGAGTTGCGGTGATAATTGCCTCTGCCTCGCTTCTTGCAAAGTAATATTTCTCCTTGAAGAGAGCATCGGTAATGTCTCCGTGCTTCCCTCCCCAGCCATGGTCAGGATAAATCTTGGCCTCCCAGGCCCGGTTAAGTCTCTCTTCCGGATAATTTACGAATGAATTATCAATCAATGCATTAGCAGTGGCGAACTTTTCAGCCACTGTCAGCAGTATATCTCCCTGCCGGCTTGCATTGATGGCTTTCTGGTGTGTCGGACCATGAATATATAGCCAGACAGCCGGTCTCTCGCCATATAAAGATGTTATGGAGGAGTTATTTTGTTCAGCGGCGGTCATGAAGGTTGTGGTAAGGGCAGGAATAATTTCCGGCAACTGCATCCTGACATCTCTTCCGTCAGGGCTCATCACCTCCCAGCGGGTGTTCCAGCGATCAATGAGATCTGAATAGCTGACTGGCGGACTCATATCCCAGGATGACAGTACGGGGATGGCCGGAACCGGAGAAAGGCTGTCGTAGTGCCCGGTCCACCTGAGTGAAGTGCCTGCCAGGTACTCAGCTGCATCATAGAAGTCTCCTGCAAGAGCTCTGAAAGCTTCGGAGTAATGGCCGGGAGAGTATGTCAGAACAGATGATCCGTCAGGACTGTACCATTTGTATAATCCGGCCTCCATGCGGCTAACTGACATGAAGTTTGTTCCTGATTTCTTCAGTATCTGAGGCATCTGCATTGTCCTTCCCGGCACGTCAGGATTGAAGTAGGTGTCAGCGGTGTATCCGAACTCTTTCTTCAGCCAACGTGAGCCGAAATAAAACTGACGGATCAGGGCTTCGCCCGAATACATCTCCTCATAAGGCTGGATATAGCTTGATCCGCATGACAGCTGCCCTCCGGCAAGAAGACTGCCTATCATTTCCCTGCTGTCAGGATGGCGATGCACATATTCTTTAAGCAGCAGTGCGTTTTCGATATCGAACCTGTATGACTTGTCTTTTGCCGCCCGTCTGAACAACGGCGTCAGAAGCATAGTGTCACGCTCGATGACACACTTCTCCGGTGAATCCATCCATGCGATATCCTGGTGGCTTGAGACCATCAGAAAGATTTTGCCCCGGGCGAGAGTTGACCCGGCAAGCTGTGATAGTGCAGCCGCGGTCACTGGCCTGTATGACCTGACACTTGTTACTTTTATGCTGCCGTCACCCTCCTTTCGTCCCACTGACTGGACCGAATAATTGTTACCCAGCTTTGAGAATGTCTGTGGCAGTGATTTCGGGTCGGCGCTCAGAAGCAGACCGTATTCATCAGAAACCGAAACCTCGTTAACTGATATGAGCGGGGTGCCAATGGATATCCGTCCTCTTGACCTGTCTCCATCAGCGGCCATCACAAACTTTGTCTCCTTTTTCCCCGCAGCAAGAACCAGCTCTTTGCCTGCAAGGTCAGGTGAGGATTCAAACACTAATGTCCTCCTGCCGCGTTCCGGTGTTTCCGTCATGCTTACCCGTTTGTTGTATTTCACCGAAGTCTGGAGATAAGATTGCGTGTCTGTAGCCTTGAAAACAATGATCCAGCTGTTGCTGCCCTCTGCATGGCCGACAAGCTTTATTCTGAGGGAGTTGCCGGTAGTGAGCCATGAGGCTGGTGCCCACAGTGTCATATAACCCATTCCATCCCCGTGCATGTCATTCTGCACGCAGAAAAAGCTTAGTTTTCCACCGTCGTCGCTTTTATGTTCCCACGACCTTTTGGCGCCGGAGCTGAACTGAAACCTCCTGATGCCGTCAACATACATGTCATAATTGTGATCACCCGATGTCAGGTTTACCGATGCCATCCAGACAAACCCTGCTCCCTCAGGTGAATGATCACCGGACACAGGTGAAGTAAGCCATTCAGCATACATCGTTCCGTCAGTGCACCTAACAAGCATCGACTCAGTGATATCGTTCCTCAGGCTGTGATAAACGAAATCATTGTCGCAGGTACTCTGCACAAATCCCTCATTAAATGAGGTTATCCCTGAAGAAAACCTGGCAACCTCCGTGAGCAGGGAGCCATCCTGGGCGGTTGCTGCGGATGAAATAGCAATCGCCGACAATGCAACCAGTTTCTTTAATACCCTGTTAAACATACCTTATACTTTTTATCAGTTATTTCACAAGTCTGTTGATCCTGTCAATCAGCTCCATCATAGATCTGCCATTATGATATGGACATTTCCATGGATCTATCTTCCAGTCGTTGCGATAATAGGGAGAGGGGTCGTCTGCCGGCTCAACCAGATAGGGAACGCCAAGTCTGCTGACTTTAGTGAACCATTCGCCCCTTTCATGATCGATGACGTGCTTGTCAATGAAACCCCATGATTGCTTCACATTGTTCCAGTACTTTTCATTCCCCGTCATCATGAAGGCATTCATAAAGCCTACCATTGTCTCGGCCTGTAGCCACCAGTGTTTATTGGTCCGCACATGACTGCCATAACGGCTTGACTCAAGAAAGAGTCCTCCATCCCTGTCAAGACCCGTCCGCTCAACTGCATCAGCCATGAGCAGCGAAAGTGGCCTCATCTTTTCTGTCACCTGACTGTCGCCAAGAATCCCGGCTGCTTCCCACAAAAGCCACGATGCTTCTATATCATGTCCGAATGAGCATATTGCCTTCGAAGGCTCCGTCTCACTGAATGATTCATCAAAGAAGATCCCCAGATGTCCGTCAGGCCTTATGATCTTATCAGTGAAAAGTAATATAAGTTCCCGCAAACGCTCCCTGACCAGTTCATCCTGCCACACCCTGAACAGGGCTGCATAGGCTTCGAGAAGATGAAGATGGGTATTCATTGACCTGGGCTCGTTATTGTCTGCCATGCGGTTTTCACTGCAGGGCTTCCAGTCACGTGTGCATGCCTCGATGTACCCGGGGTTTGTACCAACCTTCGTCCTGGCCTCAATAAGCAGAAAAAAATTTTTAATTACTTCAATTACTTCAGGTGAGCGGTTGTATTCATAATACTTGCACATGGCGTAAATGACAAACGCCTGCGCATAGGTGTGCTTTATGTCAGAGGCAACGCTGTGGTCAGGTCTGAGCTCCATGAAGTAACCGCCAGCTTCTCTGTCTGCAAAGTTCTCCTGAATGACCTGCCAGGCTCTTTCAGCCATAAACCTGTATTCCCTGTCATCGTATCTCATCGCCGCGGCAGAGAATGTCCACAGTATCCTTGCATTAAGCACGCACGACTTGTTAGCCGTAAGAACAGGCAGGCCTTCAAGATCAGCTGCACCGTAAAATCCTCCGTTATGGTGGTCAGGACTGTACCTTACCCACCATGCAAGGATATTGTTCTTCAACTCATTTTCAAAGATTGTTCGGTAGGCAAAAAGTTCAGACTTTAAAATATTCATATACAGATTATTAGTATACCAATATCTGAAAAGTGATATTCTTTCTAATATAGTCTGATTTGGTGAAAGAGATTATAAGGTTTATGATAATTCTGACAGGGAAGCAGAGGTAGGCAATGAAGAGATGGAAGACCGGAGACCGGAGACGGAAGTTGAGGAACGAAGTGACGAACCGAGCCGAAGGCGAGCTCGGCGAAGCCAAATCCCGTGAAGCGGGAACCGAAGACCGAAGATTTAATATTATTGCCGACTGCCTTTGCCCATGCCCCTTGCTCCTTGCTCCTTGCTCCTTGCTCCCTGCTCCTTGCTCCCTGCTCCTAGCCTGCTGCCTAGTGCCTACTGCTTACAGCCTATTGCCAGTTGCCGGGAAAAATGCGACCTTTGCCCCTGTCGTAATGCAAGCTAATGAACAGGGGTCTCGCTTTTGGTACAGCAATTTTACTGATAATCAACGTCAGCTCCTGCCGCAAGGCGCCTGACCCGCCGTCACCCGATGACACTGCCCTCTTCGAAGCATGTGTTGTGCCCGGAACATCATCATCTCTTGATATAGTGACATTCAATGTCGAAGGCTTCCCCAAGGCAGGATACTCAAGCGTAACGGCACTGGCAGCATTGCTCAAGACAATCGATGCCGATGCTGTGGCACTGCAGGAAGTGGCCTCCGAGGCTGACTTCATCCGCATGGCAAACCTGATGCCCGGATGGTCAGGTTACTTCTACCCTATCGACAACGATGACTGGAACCTAGCATACCTCTTCAAGGACAGTGAGATAGAGGTTTCACTTGAATCGGCAAGGCTCCTCTTCAAAGACGACTTTTATGCCTTCCCCAGACCACCGTTCGAGATAATGATAAGCCACAAACCTTCAGGCACTGACCTTTACCTGATAAACCTCCATCTCAAATGCTGTGGCGGCACAGACAACGAAAACAGCCGCCGTACTGCCTCGCAGAAGCTCAAGGAGTATCTTGACTCCCAGAGAGGCGATGACGCGGTGGTGATGCTGGGCGACTACAACGACGAGATCGCGTCAGCCAACGAAAGTGAGAATCCGTTCCTGAACTTCGTCAATGACCCTGATGATTACCTGTTTTCTGACCTGGCGATAGCGAAAGGAACACCACTGTGGTGGTCATACCCCTCGTGGCCCAGCCACCTCGACCATATCCTCGTCACCGATGAGCTGGCTCAGTATGTTGACACTACTATGGTTGTCAAGGCCAGCCCCTGTTATCCCGACTATGCCGATGTTCTTTCAGACCACCGGCCTGTCATGATCATAATACGTCAATAGTGATTCCACCCCTTGCCATCCGCCCCTACTGCCTAT
>JALOMM010000228.1 GCA_025455535.1 Bacteroidales bacterium
CTTCAGTAACGCTGCTCCTGATAATTGCCCTGTTTCTGATATCAACACTTTTTGGCCAGAACGACACCTATCTGGGCCTCTTTATTTACATAATATTACCGGCCTTCCTGCTCATCGGGCTTATCATGATACCTCTCGGAATAGTTGTTTCCAGAAGGAGGCTGAGGAGGGAACTGAATGAAGAAAAGATACGACTGCCACAGGTTGATCTGAATAACCCGAAACACAGAAACGCATTCATCGTTTTTACGGTGTCAACATTGGTTATTCTGTGCCTTACAATCTATGGAAGCTTCGAGGCATATCATCTCACCGAATCAGTCGAATTCTGCGGGACTCTGTGTCACAAGGTTATGGAGCCTGAGCACACAGCCTATCAGGGCTCAAGCCATGCCAACGTCTCATGCGTTGACTGTCACGTCGGCACCGGTGCCTCATGGTATGTCAAGTCAAAGCTATCAGGCCTGCGGCAGGTTTACGCGGTTCTTACAAATTCATATGAGGCCCCGATTGAGACCCCCTTGCATGATCTGCGCCCGGCAAGAGAAACATGTGAAAGATGCCACTGGCCTCAGAAGTTCTATGCAAGGAACCTTCAGACCAACAGGTACTATATGGCCGACTCACTCAACACTGAATGGGATATCATGCTGCAGATGAAAGTAGGACCTGAATACAGCGATCTTGGTTTCAGGGAGGGTATACACTGGCACATAAATCCGAATATAGATATTGAATATATCTCTGAAAATGACCTGCGTGAGATCATATCTTACGTCAGGTACACCAACAAACAAACAGGAGAAGTTATTGTTTACAGGGATCCAAACGTTGAAATATCAGACAGCCTTATTGCCGCAACCACCACAAGGACAATGGATTGCATTGATTGTCATAACAGACCCTCTCATAACTACAACTCGCCAACCGTCTATTTTGATAAAGCAATGCTCAACAGCGAGATATCAAAGGATATCCCCTATATTAAAAGGACAGCAATGGGGATCCTGAGAAACACCTTCACTGACAAGGATACGGCTCTGATGGAGATCAGAGACGGAATCACAAGCTATTACAAGACTGACTTCAGCGATTATTTTGAAAATAATCAGGAGAAAATAGACGGCGCGGTGACCGCCCTGCAGACTGGCTTCAGCAAAAACACGTTTCCAAGGATGAAGGTGACATATGATGCATATCCTGACCACATCGGACATCTTGAGACAGAAGGATGCTTCAGGTGTCATAATGATTCCTTCACTTCTGAAAACGGACGAAAGATCACCAGGGACTGCAATCTTTGCCATACCATAATTGGTCAGGGCAAACCCGATGAGATGGAATATACACAGATAAGGGAGACACTCGAGTTCCGCCATCCGATAGATATCGGTACTCTCTGGAGCGAGGTGAACTGCTCGGAGTGCCATAAATTTCTGTATTGAATAACCTGAAATTCCGGGTAACAGGTTTAAAGAGATCTTATTGTTGCTCTTCTGCCTCATTATCATGATCCGCGTGGGTCAGGGTAAGATGTTTGTACTTTAGTGCATGCAGACCGAAGGTCCGATAGAAAATATTGACTTAATTTGTGCCCGCTATGCTAAAGGTTTCAGTCATTCTCTGCACTTACAACTCTGAACCGTTCATCAGAAGGACGGTCGAGTCGGTAATGGCACAGAAGGGAACGGGCAGCGAATTCGAATTTGAATTCCTGGCCACCGATGACTGCTCAACAGACAATACATGTGACATCCTGAGATCATACGGCATCAATCCTTATCTCAATTCATCCCCCACCGGCGGACCCAACAGGGGGCGCAACAGAGGACTCAAGGATGCGACAGGCGATTTTATCGCTTTCATCGACCATGATGACATATGGCACCCGGAAAAGATTGCTGCTCAGCTCTCTGTCTCACACCTGGCCCCAATAATTACCTCCGGGTATCATCTTACCGATAGCTCAAGAAAAACAGAAACGATTGTCGGAACAGGTGAACAGCCTTTCCTCCTCTATGACGTCAACGTCACCTTCCGTGACCGGCTGGCACGCAGGAACAGTGGCCAGCCTGTTTATATGAGTACTGTAATGATAAGCAAAAAGCTGTCATCAATCCTGTTCGAGGAAGAATACGGATGTGTTGATTACGACTGGCTGGTAAGGCTGTTCGAGAACAATCCGTCAGTTCACTGTAACCGCCCGCTTGCCACCAGGTTTGTATACGGCAGGAACCTCTCTCTGCAAAGAAGCTACCGCGAGAAAGAGTATGCCCTCTCTCTCCGCACAGCCGGGGAATATATGGAAAAGTACCCGGCCGAGGCGCAGGAGGCTCTCTACAGAATCAACGGCACCAGGGCAAGATATCATTATGTCATGGGTGAGATGAAACTGGCGCGCCTCTACTTCAAAATGTCATCCCCTGGGATAAAGAGGTCTCTATACATTCTTACCTCCTACGCAGGCAGCAGCCTGGTAAAACGTATCTTCAGGGTATTCGGGTAAAAGCCGGGGGTGAGTGAAGAAAAATCTTCAATACTATAAGTTCTGTAATTATAAGGTAAAACATAAATAAATACCGGTATAAAATAACTGAAAAAAAATAGAAATGAAATCAACCGCAACACTTTTACTCATTGCCGCCCTGGGGCTGGCAGCATTCAAATCTGACAAGCCGGCTTATGCCCTTTATGATAATGAAGGCAAAAAGGTGAAATACGAAAAGATGATGGATAACATCAGCAAATCAGACGTTGTCTTCTTCGGAGAGCTGCATGATAACCCTATCTCCCACTGGCTTGAATATGAAGTGACGGCAGACCTCTACGCGGCTGTCGGCGAAAAACTTGTTCAGGGAGCTGAGATGTTCGAGGCTGACAATCAACTCCTGCTTGATGAATATCTCTCAAAGGCATACGAGGCTGACAAGTTCGAGGCAGAGGTAAAGCTATGGAAGAACTATAAGACAGACTACAAACCTCTTGTGGAGTTTGCACGCAAAAACGGGCTGCCATTTATTGCCACAAATGTACCCAGGCGATATGCTTCCATAGTTTCAAGGAAGGGATTTGAGGGTCTTGATTCTCTGCCCCGGGAGGCAAGAAACTATATAGCACCGCTGCCAATTCATTATGACCCGGAGGTCAAAAGCTACAAGGACATGATGCAGATGACCGGCATGGGCAGCAAAGTCAATGAGAATTTCCCGAAAGCGCAGGCGATCAAGGATGCCACGATGGCATATTTCATACTTAAGAACCTTGAGGAAGGAAAGATTTTTATTCACTACAACGGATTACGGTTTACAGATCGAGCCAGGAATCCGAGTAGAGGCTGTGGCCCAGGATCACCCTCGCGGTC
>JALOMM010000229.1 GCA_025455535.1 Bacteroidales bacterium
CATCTTCAGTGAGGATCTGGAACTGATCTTCGGCAAAAGGAGGGGAGACACTTCAGCCAGGGATATGACCGAGCAGACAAAGAGTGCTGAAGAACCCACCGTAGTCTGACAATGGAACAGGAGTGGGTTATCATAGCATGGTTCACAGATGATGTCAGGAGCCAGATTGCCGTTGACAGGTTACTGGTGAACGGCATCGAGGCCGTGGCGGTGGACAAGCGTGACAGCAACTACAAGTGGGGAGAGATCCAGCTATATGTTCATCGTGATAATGTGATCATTGCCAAGGAAATAATAAAAGATCTCTAAGGTGTTCAATCTCATCAGGCGTACAGTTACAGGAGCCTTCATTGTCATTTTTGTTCTTGGGGGTCTATGGCTGCATCCTATATCCTTCTTCATCGTGGGGGCCGTGATGATAGCAGGCACACAGCATGAGTATTATATCATGGTCAGGGACACCGGCACCAGGCCGCAGCTTGTCACCGGGATCATAACCGGATTCCTCCTTTATTTTACCTCAACGATGGTAGCAGTCGGATGGTTTCCAAGACAGGCCTTCCTGGCCCTGATACCTGTCCTTGCAATCGTAATGGTCATCGAGCTTTTCAGAAAGGTAGAGAAACCGTTTGACTCGCTGGCACACACATTCTTCTCAATACTCTATACTGCCGTCCCTTTCTCAATGTTCCCCTTTTCGGCTTTCAACAGGGAAGGGATGGAGCCCATCATACAGATGAACGGCATAGAGTTCTCGCCCGGGATTTTGATCGGGTTCTTCCTCCTGTTATGGACCAATGATACCGGTGCCTATCTCGTTGGCTCATCCCTGGGCCGTCACCGTCTTATGGAGCGCATATCGCCAAAGAAGAGCTGGGAGGGTTTTTTCGGAGGGATGGTACTGACCCTCCTCGTTGCGCGTCTATTCTCAGGGTGGCTGGGTGTTGCCGACACCGCAGGATGGATGTTTATAGCTGTGATCATCTCCATAGCCGGCACCCTTGGCGACCTGATTGAATCAATGCTCAAGAGAAGCCTCGGTTTCAAGGACTCAGGCACCATTATGCCCGGCCACGGAGGCTTCCTCGACCGTTTTGACAGCGTGGTGGTGGCGTTCCCGCTCGTTTATCTTTATATAGCTATATTTGTTTAAGATGGCAGACAGAAAGATAAAAATACACAGGGAAGGTTACAGGATTATCATCGGAGTCCTTATCCTTCTTGCTGCAATAAATGTTACAGTACGACTGTTGTGGCCCGCCCTTAATGCACTGCAGATAGTGCTCCTGGCAGGCTCAGTCCTTTTATTTGCATTTATCCTCTACTTCTTCCGCATGCCTGCAAGACACGTTGAACCAAATCCGCTTCTTATCTATGCCCCGGCAGACGGGAAGGTGGTTGTTATCGAGGAGACCACGGAGAAGGAATACTTTAAGGATACCAGGCTGCAGATATCAATATTCATGTCCCCCTTCAATATGCACAGTAACAAGTATCCTATCTCAGGGACAGTCTCTTATGTCAAATACCATCCGGGAAAGAAGATCGTGGCCTGGAGTCCGAAGTCATCAGAATTGAACGAAAGGAGTACCGTGGTTGTTGAATCAGAGAGCGGCACCGAGATTCTTATAAGGCAGGTGGCGGGTGCGGTAGCCAGACGAATTGTGACTTACTCCAGAAAAGGGGAAAAGGTGCAACAGGGGGGTGAACTTGGTTTCATCAAGTTTGGGTCACGCGTGGATATCTTCCTGCCTGAGGGGACGGAGGTTGACGTACAGATGTTCGAACAGGTCAGGGCAAACAGGACTATTGTTGCAAAAGTTCTTTAACGCATTATGAAGAAAGAAGATAACAGAATTATAAATCTTACAGATGACGTCAAATGGATCGGGGTGCTCGACCCTGACATAGAAGTGTTTGACGTAGTCATGCAAACCGAAAACGGAACGACCTATAACTCATATTTCATAAACGCAACCCGCAAGACGGTTATTGAGACTGCCAAGGAGAAGTTCAGTGATACATATATATCGAAGCTGAGAAGGGTTACCGATCTTGCTGAGATCGAGTACATTGTTCTTAATCATACGGAGCCTGACCATTCGGGTGCGATGCGCCAGCTTGTTGACCTGGCACCCCAGGCGGTTGTAATAGGCAGCGGGAATGCAATAAGATACCTCGCCGACATTGTAAACAAGCCATTCAAATCAATGGTTGTGAAGCACGGAGACAAGCTTGATCTGGGTAACAGGACACTCCAGTTCATTGCAGCGCCTAACCTTCACTGGCCTGACAGTATGTATACATACCTTGTTGAGGAGAAAATACTCTTCACCTGTGACTCCTTCGGGGCTCATTACTGTCATGAAGAGATGTTTGATGACCTTGTGGGAGACTTTGAGTCAGACTTCAGGTATTACTTCGACGTTATCCTGAAACCTTACAGCAAATTCATGATCAAGGCCATCGAGAAGATCAGGCATCTGGATATATCAATGATTGCCACCGGTCACGGTCCGATACTCAGAACCGGATGGAAGAGGATTGTTGACGCCAGTTACGCTATGGCTGACGAATACCTTAAGCTTACTGCCGCAGATGATCATAAGAGGCTGCTGATAACATATGTGTCAGCCTACGGTTACACCAGGGATATGGCGAACCTTATCGCCCGCGGTGCATCTGAGGTCAGGAATGTTACTGTGGAAGTGATGGACATTGAATCGGCGGAGATAGGCGAGATTGACTCACGGCTCTCATTTGCTGACGGGATCATAGTAGGATCACCGACTATCAATCAGAATACCCTCCTGCCTGTCTACAAGCTTGCTGCGATGGTAAGTCCGCTGCGCGACAGGGGCAAGCTTGCAGGTTCTTTCGGCTCCTATGGCTGGAGCGGAGAGGCACCAGGCCTCATTGCCGAGATGCTTAAGAATCTCAAGCTCAAGATATTTGAGCAGCCGATAGCCTACAAGTTCATGCCCGAGAGCATCAAGGAGAAGCCGTTGATCGAATACGGCGAGCGCTTCGCCAGGCAGCTGGTTGCTGAGAAAACTGTATCATAAAAAAAAAGACGCCCGGTCCGGGCGCCTTTTTTTTACCTTCAGGGAAGATTATGAAATGTTGATCTCACGTATCTTCTCCTTCTTCTGCTCTTCCTCAAGCTTCGGGATCTCAACGTTCAGAATGCCATCCCTGTATGTGGCACCTATCTTCTCACCGTTAACATCCTCAGGAAGATAGAAGCTGCGGCAGAATGAGCTGAAGCTGAATTCCTTCCTCCTGTAGCCTTCCCCCTCCTCCTGCTTTTCTTCCTTGTGCTCGGAAGAGATTGTAAGAAC
>JALOMM010000230.1 GCA_025455535.1 Bacteroidales bacterium
GGTGACAGCACCTGGATGCTTGAGAAGCCAGTCTCGCTGAGGCCGCTGCTGCTTCCCTTTGTTGTTATCTCCTCCTTTGTGGCAACATTACGCCATCCGCACATCCTTCCGTTCTTATCGACAAGGAGGAATCTTGTGCCGGGCCGTTGCCTTGTTGCAAGCGTGGCCAGGGCCCCTGATTCCACGTGCCTGTTGTACATGTCACTGAGGTCCAGGTCAGTGAATATGTCAACGCTGTAACAGACGAAAGGCTCATCAGTAAAGAAGGGTCGTGCCTTAAGCAGTCCTCCTGCAGTGTCAAGCAGCTCACCGGTCTCATCCGAGACGGTTATTTTAAAACCATCGTTGCGGAGCTTCTCTATCTCCTCCATCATGAGTGAAGGATGATGATGAATGTTTACGATGATGTCATCAAACCCCGATGATGCAAGTTTCTCACAAGCCAGTCTCAGAGCACTTTTTCCGCTTATCTCCACGAGTGCCTTGGGCCTCTCCCTGCTTAACTCTCCCAGACGCGTTCCGAGTCCGGCTGCGAAGATCATCGCTTTCATAAGCCTCAGAGCTCCCTGTGACTTAAAGTTACCGTTACTCCCGGCATCGCCGTAAGCATCGCCGCGACCCTTCCGGCACACCACACCGAACGGTGCCTTCCGCCCACGCACCCGAAGGCGATATTTATTTCAGATACCCCTTTGCCACGTATCATCGGCAACGAGTTGCGAATTATGCTTACACAATCACCTGCAAAAGCAATAGCCTCCTCATCGTTGCCGAAGAATTCCGCCAGTTCATGATCATTGCCGGTGAGATCAACCAGGTCAGGCATTGTGGCAGGGTTACGCAGACCGCGACAGTCGAAGACAAAGCCTCCGCCGTTGTCATATGTAAGAGTCTTTCCCCTGACGTAGGAGAAGCTTTCGATGTTAATCTTTAACAGGTTCTGATAATGTGCAAGGATCCGGTATTTTCTCTGGGCCGGTACAGCTGCAGAGGCTTTCTTCAGCTCAGGGAGGTCTATTTCAACCTGCTCACCTGCCAGCAGATCATTCATGAGCTCGACGGCAGGGACGATGCTTTCAGTAAAGGTAGGCTTGTTCTCATGGAGCCCCCTGTAACCGAAGGCCCCGAGTGCCTGCATCAGCCTTACAAGAGTGAAGGCACCGGAGTATTTTGCCAGCGATGACCTGGATCTTCCGGTCGCCGCGGCAAAGAGATCAAGGTGACGCTCAAGAGTCTTCCTTCGTATGTTCTCAGGTATATAAGCCTTGGCATCATATATGAGTGAGGCTATATCATACTGCGGCGCCCCGAGCCGCCCTCCCTGGTAATCAATATACCAGGGCTTGCCATCCCTGATCATTATATTGGCTGTCTGGAAATCACGGAACAGGAAATATTCCTGGCCTGCCTCAAGGAGGAAGAGGGTAAGTGCCTCAAAATCGCGCTCCAGCCTGGTCTCGTTGAAAGGAGCGGCTATAAGTTTAAGGAACATGTACTTGTAATAGTTCAGGTCCCATACGATGCTCTGTCTGTCAAAACTGCGGTGCGGATAACACAGGGCAAGGTCAAGGCCTTTGATCCCTTCGGTCTGTATACGTACCAGGTCAGAGGCAATATTAAGGAACAGAGCCTCCGTTTCTTCATTGAACCTCTCCTCATCAGACCGCTGAGCCAGCCATGTAAAAAGATTGGTGTCACCAAGGTCTTCAAGGAAGTAGACTTTTTCATCCGGATAATATACATATATCTCAGGCACTGAGAGCCCTTTAGACCTGAAATGATTGGTAAAACCGACAAAAGCATCATTCTCTTCCCGTCCCGGGTTAAATGCACCAATAACATGCTCTCCCCGGCTATGAAGCCTGAAATATATTCTGTCAGATCCTGACCGCGGCAGCCGGGTAATTGTCTCAGGCGCGGTGCCACTCCATTTCTGGAAGGCTCTCTCAACCGTTGTCCTTACATCCATTTCAGAACCGGATATTTATTTTCTTACGGTACAGTATGTATCCGAATGCCCAGATAAACATAACCTGCATTATTGCAAACATAAGGCTGGCAATCTTCTGCTCCTCGAACAGCGGGCTGCATATGTTGCTGCATATGTTGGTGAAGATCCATTTGTACAATGTCATCTCCCCTATCTTGACGGCAAGCATGGTCTTTGTCCAGATACCGGCAAGGAGATATGTAAAGAGCGGGTTGGTTCCGAAGGTATTGAAGAATCCCGTCCATCCTCTAAGCCCCCAAATATCGACAATCATAAAGAGCAGGGCCAGCAGCATCATTCCTATCCCACCCGCATATAAAACATATGAGCTTGTCCATAACGGCTTGTTGATAGGGAAGACCTCTCCCCATAGCAGTCCGGCTCCTGTAAGCAATGCGCCTGCCAGGGCAAGCCAGCCTACTGTCTTCCATGAATTGCCGAAGTTGCCAATAATTGTTCCGGCCATAAAACCAAGCAGCACAGTACCAACCGCTGGAATTGTGCTTAGAAGCCCTTCGGGATCAAAAGGCAACCCGAAGCCCTTGTACAGATGATTCTCTCCTACAAGGGCCTTGTCTACGGTCAGTGCCAGGTTACCTTCAAGAGAGTAAGGATCGGTTCCTCCGAAGAAATACAACAATGCCCAGTAGCCCAGAAGGATGATAGCGGTGGTGATCCAGATATAGTTGCGCTTGACAAGAAGGATGGTGATGGCGCCAAGCCCGTATGCAAGCGCTATCCTCTGCAGCACTCCCAGTATGCGCAGATTGTTGTAGTCACGATCAATAAAGTGGGGGAAGATGTTAAGGAAGAGTCCCGCAACAAAGATCAGTGCTACCCTCCTCAGTATCCTGAACAGCGACGGGGCAGAAAACTCAAAATTATACTTCTTCAGTGAATAAAACATTGCCACACCTGCTATGAAAAGGAAGGAAGGAAAGACAAGATCTGTCGGTGTACAACCATGCCATGATGCATGCCTGAGAGGAGCATATACATGACTCCAGGTACCCGGGGTATTGACAATGATCATGAACGCCACCGTCATACCCCTGTAAACATCAAGAGACATCAGTCTTGCTGACTGACCCTTTGCGGAACTTTTTGAACCTGCCATAGTCTGTTTATTAACTTCGTAAAAATAGCAATTTGAAACTAATCATAAAGGAAAAAGAATTAAGAAAAGTGCTATTTTTGGTTGCTATCTAAAGCCCTCATCCTATGAAAAAATCACTTCTTCTGTTGCTGCTGGCAACCTTGCTGATTACTAAACCCATGCTAACCCATGCAGCCGGAGAAAATCCTCTGCCGTGGCTAAGCTACCTCAATGACAGAAGAGTTGACAGC
This sequence comes from Bacteroidales bacterium, assembly GCA_025455535.1. GTDB lineage: Bacteria > Bacteroidota > Bacteroidia > Bacteroidales > VadinHA17 > SR-FBR-E99. Next base: position 3,338 of record JALOMM010000230.1, read on the forward strand.
TTACTTAATACACTTACTGTCAGGGAAATGATTGCGCAGATTATCTGGGTGCCGGCATGGGCAGGGACAAAAAACGATAATTACACAGAAGTGGAAGAGCTGGTAAAGAAATATGGAATCGGGGGAGTGATCTTTTTTGAGGGGGAACTCGACCGGCAGGTTGATTTCACAAAGCGTATCAGTTCAGTATCGAAGCTGCCGCTCATTTTTGTGATGGATGCTGAATGGGGAACAGGTATGAGACTTAAGGAGGTTGAGGATTTTCCGTATCAGATGACACTCGGTGCCGTACAAAATGATTCCCTAATTTACCTGATGGGAGCTGCAGTTGCCAGGCAATGCCGGGAAATCGGGATTAACCTGAACCTTGCTCCTGTGGCTGATGTAAATAATAACCCTCTTAATCCGGTGATCGGCTACCGCTCATTCGGCGAGGATCCGGAAAAGGTGGCCAGGAAGGCGGTGATGTACATGAAAGGTATGCAGGACAACGGTATCATAGCATGTGCCAAGCATTTTCCAGGCCACGGCGATACCGATATTGATTCACATACGGGGCTCCCGGTAATCAGGGGAAGCCGTGAGAGATTTGACACGGTTGAACTGGTTCCTTTCTACCGTCTTGCCGAAGAGGGCATAGGAGCCGTAATGTCTGCTCACATAAATGTGCCCGATATTGATCCGACTCCAAACCTTCCTTCTACCTTCTCAAGGAAGGTGATAACGGAAATACTTAAGAATGAGGCAGGATTCAAGGGCCTGGTTGTCACTGACGCCATGAATATGGCCGGGGCGACGATGACCTACCCGGCAGGTATTGCTGAGGCAGAAGCCATCAAAGCCGGGAATGACATCATCGAGTATGCTCCAGATCCGGTAAAAGCAATAGATGAAATTGCATCAAGAATAGAAAAAGGAGAACTGTCAGTAGATGAGATCCGGTCAAGATGCCGTAAGCTGATTGCAGTAAAGGTATGGTTATCAGATGATAAGCATAGAGAATACGGGAAAGGCAGCAAAGATTACAGTGAAGCTTCGGCACATCCTGCCCTGATCAGGGATCTATATGCCGGGGCAATGACCCTTATTGAAAACAATAATAATCTCATACCTATAGGACGCCTCGACAAGTTGCGCATTGCAACAGTGGCTGTCAACCGGCTTGCCCCTGCAGAATTCCAGAAAATGACAGACAGGTACACAAATGCAGACCATTTCTTCATTGATCCGGCCAATGAACAGTCTGCAGAATATGTCATGTCAAAACTCAAGGATTATGATATTGTGATTGCCGGCATATGCGGGCCTGACCAGCGGATGTCATCCACATCCTGGGTAAACCCCGCCCTTAAGGCCGTATATAACCGGCTCGCAGCGATGGAGAGATCGGCAATAATATGGTTTGGAAATCCCTACGGGCTTGCGAAGCTTGATTTGGAAACCAGGCCTTCAGCCCTGCTTGTGGCATACCAGAATAACAACTATACACAGCAGGTCGCGGTTCAGGTCATTTTCGGCGCCCTGGGTGCATCGGGAAGGCTGCCTGTGACAATCAATGAAACTTACCCCGAAGGGATGGGTATCAAGACACCGGGAAACCTCAGGCTGCAGTACGGATTTCCTGAGAATGCAGGTATCTCATCTGTCTCGCTCACCAGCAAGATAGATTCAATTGTCAGGGCAGGGATAGATTCAATCGCATTTCCGGGATGTCAGGTGCTCATAGCCAGAAAAGGAATTGTTGTCTTCAATAAATGTTACGGGTTTCACTTCTATGACAGCACTGAGGCGGTCACTGAATCTGATCTGTGGGATCTTGCCTCCGTGACCAAGGTGTCAGCAGGAACGGCATCACTGATGCTGCTCGATTCCCGCGGACTATTTGATCCTGACAAGACCCTTGGCTATTACCTCCCCTGGTACAGGCACTCTGACAAGGGAGATATGCTTATGCGTGAGATGCTTGCACATCAGTCAGGGCTGATAGCCTTTATCCCCTTCT
>JALOMM010000231.1 GCA_025455535.1 Bacteroidales bacterium
TTACATTCGGTAGGATCACGTGATATTGAAAAAGCCTCAAGTTTCGCTGCGGAATTCGGATTTCATAAGCGTTTTGGCAGCTACGAAGAGTTTCTTGCAGATCCTGACCTTGAGATCGTCTATATTTCTTCACCTCATTCCCTTCATCTTGAGCACACCCTGCTTGCCCTGCATAACGGCAAGCATGTGATATGTGAGAAGCCGATGTCGATCAATGCTTCAGAGGTTAAGGAGATGTCTGATGCAGCCACCACCAGGGGGCTGTTTCTTATGGAAGCCCTCTGGCCACCCTTTCAGCCTTCATATGCAAAGGCTGAAGAGATCCTCTCAGGCGGTAAGATGGGAAAACTGCTCCACATGAGAGGTAAATTTGCCTTCATAGCTCCATACGACCCGCAGCTCAGGACTTACAATATCGAATTCGGGGGAGGTTCGCTGCTGGATGTAGGCATCTATCCGATAATGGACATCCTGCGTTATATGGGCGTGCCCGATTCAATTGAGGCGACGGCTGTATTATCCCCCACCGGAGCCGATGAGAGTACGTCGATGATCTTCAGATATAATGACGGGAGGCTGGCTGAGGCCTACTCTTCGTTCGGAACCATGGCGGGCACATCCACTGAATTCAACTGTGAGAAGGGCAATCTTATTCTTTCACGTGGCCGCGACCGGTCACAGCATCTGCTTATCGAATACGGCAATGATACTGAAGAGAGGATCTTCACACCCCCGGCCCAGGGATACCAGTATGAGGCCGTGGAGGTGATGAACTGCATTGATAAAGGATTGAAACAGAGTCCTGTCGTTCCCCTCTCTTTCACCCTCAACCTGGCGAGGATCCTTGATTCTGTGAGGAATAAAGCCGGTATCAGGTATCCCGGGCGTGACAAATAGCGTGAGGGCCGGCAGCAATGGATGAACAGTATGCTCCGCCTGACAGAAAGCGGCTGCTTCTCAGCATGCTCATACCGTTTATTTTTGTTGTTCTGATATGGCTCATCAAGGCTTCAGAGCATATTTTCTCCGTCGATCTCCATTTTCTTGGCATCTTTCCGCAGAGAGCCTCTTCCCTGACGGGCATATTCACCTCCCCTTTCATCCATGCAGACCTGAAGCACCTGTTCAACAACACATTACCTTTGTTTGTCCTGGGCTCAGCCCTCTTTTTCTTCTATTCGCAGGTTGCCTTCAGGGTGCTTTTCTGGCTCTTTCTGCTGACCGGCGCTGCCGTTTGGCTCACCGGCAGGCCTTCATGGCACATCGGAGCCAGCGGCATCATTTACGGGCTGGCATCCTTTCTGTTCATCAGCGGCATCATTAGGCGGCACATACCTCTCATGGGTCTCTCGCTTTTAGTAGCCTTTCTGTACGGTGAGATGGTGTGGGGCATCTTCCCCGGCTTCAGACCTAATATCTCGTGGGAATCACACATGCTCGGAGCTGTCGCAGGAGCAATTCTTGCAGTCTGGTTCCGCCGCGAAGGGCCGCAGCGGCCGGTACCATTCTATGAGCATGGCGAAGAAGATGAGGAAGAAGAAATTAAAGAGGCTGATTACAACCAAAACAATTAATTGTTACTTTTAAAGCCGTTAAAACTAACCTAAACCCCCAGTTATGTACGTCAGGACTGGCACTCCGGCATTTGATGAGCTCATTCCGAGGATAAGCAGGTTCCTTGAGCACGATCTCCTTGAAGTAAACATCGACGGTGAAAAGATAAGAGGCTACCGCTCTCCCGATGCCCGTTCGATCTGGATAAGGAACTATTCAGACATGATGAGGGCCCTGAGGTATACGGAGTCTGACCTGAAGAGCACCGTTAAGCACTTTGCAGACACTCAGTCCCGCAACGGTCGCATTTTCGATTACTTCACCACCTTCCCGGAGAAACTTCCATGCGAGCGGGAGAACTGGACCAAATATGTCAGGACCCCGGTGGAGGCTGACACCGAGTTCAGATTTATCAAGGCGGCATGGCTGGCATGGCAGGCGACAGGTGACGATGCTTTCATCAAAGAGCTGATGCCGTCATTTGAAAGGGCACTGGCATATGTAAGAGGCACCCGTTATTTTGACAGGGAGGCATATCTCTTCAGAAGGCCGTATACTATTGATACATGGGACTTTGCCTATACTGAAGGGCAACATGAATGGCTGCAGTTTCAGATAGATGAAAACACCTTCTGGGGTTATTTCCACGGAGATAACAGCGGATACTACGAGGTCTTTCATTTCATGTCATACTGGTATGCGATGTTCGGAGACAAGATCCGGTCGGCAAAGTGGCGTGACCGTGCTCTCAGACTGCGCAAGAGCCTTAACAGTACATGTTTCAACGGTTCATTCTATACCCACTTTGTGAAACAGACACCGGTCACCATTGAGGGTGTTGATGAGGCGTCGCAGCTCAGCCTGAGTAACCCGGCAGCCATCAACAGGGGTGCCGCCACACCGCAGATAGCCTCGGCAATCATCAGCGAATACATGAAACGCCGGGAGACCACCTCTGCATTTGCCGAGTGGTTCTCAATTGACCCTCCCTTTCCTCCGGGGATCTTCGGTGACTACAAGCTTTCGCGCGGAGCATATTGCAACGGGGGTATCATGCCCCTCACCGGCGGCGAGCTTGCCAGGGCCGCCCTGGAGTATGGCTATGAACACTACGGCATTGACATACTCATGCGCTATTATGACCTTATATCCGCAAACGGCGAGACATATCTGTGGTATTTCCCTGACGGCAAGCCTTCAACGGTAGAGACAAGCACCTCTCCTGAAGCCAAACCTACAGACGGGTGGGGCTCGTCGGCAATGCTTTACGCCTTCATTGAGGGGCTGGTGGGGATACAGGACAAGGACAAGCTATACAGAAGAGTACGTATCTGCCCCAGATGGACTGCGGCAGGGATCGAAAAGGCTGAGGCGGAGATCGGTTACAGGAGCTCGGGCGCATTTGTCAGGTATGAATACAAACAGTCAGCCGACAAGATGACTATCAGGCTTTCAGGAAGTTATGAATACATACAGCTGTCGCTTCCGGTGCCGGAGAACCATATTGCCGGTGACCTCCTGATAAACGGTAAAGAGAGAAAATACCTGCTTGCAAGCATTAACAGCAGCACTTATATTACAGCTGATACGGATGTCAGCGGTGACTGCGAGGTGATCCTGAAGCTTGAGAGGAAGAAAGTAGCCAGAAAGTAGTCTGATTATATGAATCAAAAACCTGTCGCAGTAATTACCGGAGCCAGCAGAGGAATAGGACGTGCTATCTCACTCTCACTTGCCTCTGAAGGATTTGATATTGC
>JALOMM010000035.1 GCA_025455535.1 Bacteroidales bacterium
GCAGTGCCTGGTCAAGTATCCACTCAATCTGACCGTTGGTGCTGCGAAACTCATCAGAGGCCCATTTCTCGATGGCACTCAGCTTGCCGGGATCGATCCGTATGACAAAGGACTTCTTCTGCATGACTACTGATGAAGCGTTCCGGCATTGATGACAGGATTCGCATCCTTGTCACCGCACAGCACCACCATTAAGTTGCTCACCATTGCAGCCTTTTTCTCCTCGTCAAGCTCAATGATACCCTTTTCCGAGAGTTGCTCGAGAGCCATCTCGACCATTGATACTGCTCCCTCGACAATCTTGAACCGCGCGGCCACAACAGCTGTCGCCTGCTGACGGCGTAACATCGCACCGGCGATCTCTTCAGCGTAGGCGATGTAGTTTATCCTTGCTTCGATCACATTGATGCCGGCAATATTCAGCCTCTCACGAATCTCCCTCTCGAGTTCATCATTAACCTCTTCTCCCCCGCTGCGAAGGGTCAGCTTGTCATCATGACCTTCCCAGTTGTCGTAAGGATATAGCCCTGCCAGCTTGCGAAGAGCAGCATCACTCTGAACAAGCACAAAATGCTCATAGTTATCAACATCAAAAGCTGCCTTATAGGTGTTATCAACCTTCCAGACAAGTACCAGCCCTATCTTTATAGGGTTCCCGTTCTTGTCGTTTACCTTGATAGGCTCGCTGTCAAAGTTCCTGGCACGGAGGGAAATCTTCTTCCTCACATAGAAGGGTAACGCCCACCAGAATCCGTTAGTCTTCACGGTGCCCCTGTAAGCCCCGAAGAGAACCATCACCATTGATTCATTTGGATTGACCACCATTAAACCGGGAAGGATAAGGAAGGTCACAACGATCAGAATCGCACCCAGCCAGAAAACCTCATTAATAAATGAGAATACCATGGCTGTTGCCACCAGAAAGCCTAACAGCAGGAAGAGATATCCCGATGCGGCATTGAATTTCTTTTCTTCTTTCATGATTTATGATATTATTATGATATCACAAAGATATTATTTTAAATCACAAAAGTCAAGGAAAACCGAAAATAAATTTACATTTGGGTCATGCATGACAGGCACAAGGACAGGGAGCAGTATTTCAGGGAACAGGCCCTGACAACAGCCAGGCACGTTATACCATTCATAAACAGCACATTACAGGTTAATGAAGAGATTTCCGTTCTTGAGATCGGATGCGGCGAGGGAGGGAATCTGAAGCCATTCCTGGATGCAGGATGCAGAAGAATTACCGGAATTGACATTTCTGAAGGGAAGATATCTAATGCACGGAATTTTTATTCCGCAATACCAGGAGGGGAGAAGGTTGAATTCATTGCAGCCGACATCTATGATTCAGCGTCGGCCGGCAAATTTGACCTCGTGATGATGCGTGATGTACTGGAGCATATACATGACCAGAAGAGGTTTCTCGGTTTCGTTAAGCTGTTTCTTGACAAGCGAGGGGTGCTGTTCATTGGTTTTCCTCCGTGGAACAACCCCTTCGGAGGGCATCAGCAGATGTGTGAAAGCAGGATACTCTCGAAGCTGCCATGGTTCCATCTTCTCCCAGAAGCTATGTACCGCGGCATCCTGAAGATGTTCGGGGAGAGTGAGGCCAGGATTGAGGGTTTGCTTGAGATCAAGGAGACTGGCATTAACCTCGGGTGGTTTGAACGAACCATAAAAAAAGAGGGATTTCATATTCTCAAGAAATCCCTCTGGTTCATCAACCCTAATTTTGAAGTAAAATTCGGGCTCCGTCCCCGGCGTCTGCCTCAGTTCCCGGGATCAATACCCTTCCTGCGGAACTTTATGACAACCACGGGCTACTATATTATTTCAGTGCCTCCTCAAGGGCATTGATTACCGGCTGGGCTGATATCTTCACTCCCACTGCCCCGTTCATCCAGTGCTGGGGGGTAAGACGCCCCTGTTTATACATCCGGTCTACCTCTGCCGCAAAGTCCTTCCCCTTGAGATAATCCTCTATCTGGAACTGTATTATCTGTCCGTATGAATAGTTCGGCAGGTAAAGCGGCACGTCTATCATATGAGAGTAGATCGCCAGTATCGGAGAGTCGGCAATGCCCATGACCGGAGAGAAGTATTTATTCCATACCTCAATTGCGAAAGCCACCGTCTGTTCCTTAAGCTGTGCCGGTGTTGCCTCAGGGTTCTCATAGAGCCACTTCCATACTTTCATCTCTACCATCCCCACTCCCATTATCTCCATCAGTGACCATGCAGCATCAAGCATCTGCAGCTTCTCTTTCTCAGGGTTCTCTTCCTTTATGCCGAGAAGTTTCAGGTCGCGGTCCTGGAAAAGGAATGCAGTTGCTTCTGTAAATCCGGTGTTAGGCACACCCGAAAGCATGAAATAATCAACATCATAGAGTGATATTGTCTGCTCGACGTTGTGTCCGAACTCATGGACTGCAATGTTATATCCTTTGTAGTCCATGCCCTTGTCTGAGATACGGGTTCTGAGATGGGAAACAGAGCCTTTCATTGCGGCGCCCCAGGCATGTCCTGATCCGCGGGCGGGGTCAACAACTATCTTGTCAGCAATGTATTTCGCCCTCTCCGGTGACCATCCAAGCTTGACCAGCATCGCCGGCATATCGTTCCGGAATGCGGCAGGATCGGGATAGAGTGCTGATGTCTTCGCGGTCAGCATGCTCTCAGGGATTGCGCTGCGCGACTTGAAGCCGTCATACCATATATCATAGGGTCTCAGGTCACGGCCCAGTCTCTGCTTAATTATTTCAGCCAGAGAAACAAGCTGAGGTGTACTGAGGTAGGCATCAAAGAGGGCTTCGATCTCCTCCTGCGCTATCTCCATCTCACCTGCAAACTTCCGGAGGATGGCAGTGTTCATCCCGGGGCTGAACGGATCGATAGCCCTGTGTGCCTTAAAGATATTCACCACCTGTGCGTACCTGGCATCAGGCTCCGGGGCAAGCTGCACTTCTGCTCCCTCCTTTGTCACCCTGTTCGAATAGGGAGCCCACTCATACTCCGGATTGTTTACAACCTTCCCGGGTATCTCCTGCCTGATGATACGCTCCATGACCCGGTAGATCATCTCCTGTTTCTCCGGACCATTTTTCGTATCGGCATAGTTGGCCTTGATCTCGTCACGCAGGTTCCAGTGTGAAAGGAGTACCATATCATCAGGAAAGATCTGACGACCGTCGTCTGTCCTCAGCTTACCCATATATATATTATATTCAGCTACATACATGGAAGCATTACCTGACGCAACAGCCATTGCCTGATTAAGTTCGGCAGGAACGCGTGATACGAATTGGTCTCCTAAGCGGGCCATGGCCCACTCTTCGCGGCTCCATTTCTCACCCAGCTCCTCCTTCTCCGCAAGGGTGTAATAGGGAAAGTTAAGGGCAATAACGAAAGCTATCTTGTTTGAATAGAAGTCTGACTGCAGATGTGATCCGACCGAATAATTCCCGAACATTTTGTCAATCTCATCAATCTCACCTCCAGTCTCATCCAGGACTTTTTTCAGATCTAATGTGATCTCATTAAGGTTACCGCCAAGCGATTCAAAATAGTTGCTGATCTTAAAAAAGACCTCGCTCCTCTTCTGCGGACTGGCAATGTAATTTGCCGCCACGAAGTCAGCGAACTGCTGTGCTGAGCCGTCCTCTTCCCTCCAGAGTGATGCTGCGTGCCTTACACCCTTCTCAAGGATGAATGCATCAGTTTCAGGTTGTGAAGAACGTATGCCATCTATTGAACTAACAATAGTGGCTTCATCAATGAAACCTGCGGCTGACTCTGCGGTCTTCTTTTCAGGCGTTGCGCAGGCTGTTAATGCTGCAATCATAAGTAAGATGATCTTTTTCATTTGACTTCGTTTTTAACCGGTATCTGTTTACTGAACAAACTGCAATGCGTAATACTTTGCCGTAAGCTTTTCCCCTGTTGCCTTTTCAATCATATCATTCCATTGATACCTTGCTCCGGGCATAAACACATTATTCCTGAAATAATCGCCAACTGCTTTATCTCCAGCCAGCGAGGTGCCGGTCAGGACATTCGACTCAATATGGGCATAGAACTGTGAAGCCAGCAGCTCTCCGAGCAGGTAATTATGGTAATAGCAAGGATAGAGAGCCACGTGTATCTTCGTTGCCCAGTCAGGCATGTCACGCCCTTCAGGCTTCTTCACCATCTGGTATTTTTCGACGATATCCCACCAAACCTGGTTCAGGTTCTGGTCAGGATTCTCATACATTGCCTTTTCAAAGCGGTACATCACCTGTGCCCAGCGGCTGAAGACCAGCTGCTGCAGGCGCAGCGCCTTTTCGCTTTCACCGGATATCCTGTCACGTTCTTTTTCGTCGATGATATTCATGTCGCACATCCACTGCGGATCAGTTGCCAGTCTGCCGAAGAAATTGGCGATGGCTTCCGTGGTGAAAGTATGCGCAGCATCACGCAGTGTGAACGGCAGGGTAATATCATTGTAGTATGAATAAACTCCGTGACCCAGTTCATGAAGAATTGTGTTCATCCAGTACGAATCGGGCCTTATATTGTCAAGTGTTCTCACATCACCGGCTCTGTCTATGTCAGTACAGAACGCATGCTGGTTTTTTCCCGGTTTCTCGTACAGGTCGCTTTTTGCCAGGATGGCATCAACCGGAAGGCCAATGCCGGCATAAAAGTCAGTCACCAGTTTCACCGGATCATTTTTTTCATAGTAGCTGTCAAAGTCTACAGTGTATATCTCCGGAGCCTCCTGAAAGTACCTGTTCTGGTAGTGCCATGGCTGCAGTTCCGCGATCTCTATCCCATAACGCCCTGCAAAATAGGCATCAATATCTCCCTTAAGCTGAGCAAAGTTGTCGCGGGTAAGACTGTCAAGCTCATCAAAGATCATGGTAACATCTTCAGGCTTCTGACCCGAAAGTTCGAGACTCATCGTGTGATAGTTGGCAAATCCGAGCTTCTGTGCAATTTTATTGCGGTGCTTCACCAGGCTGATCACATCCTCAGAGACCAGCGGGCCTATCATCTTATGCCCCTCCCATGCTGCCTGAAGCTCGCCGCTGTCCTTCGAGTTACGGAGTACCTCCTCCACCTCGTTGTCTGACAACGTCTTGCCCTCGACTGATGCCCTAAAGTTAGAGTACTTCTTATTGATTGCCGTCTCCATCCTGATCTGTTCAGAGATCAGGCTGGTATCTATCTGACCCTGAAGGTATGAGTTGTACAACAGCTCAAGCTGCCTGGCAAGGAGCGGATCCTTTACCATTCCCGACTCTTTCATCTCCTTCAGCCCGGCGAAAGCCACAGGATCGACAAAAAAGCTTACATAATCTATTGTTGCCTTTTCACTGCGGGCCCAGGCCTCGTCAGTACCGTTTATGTTTGCTTCCCACGATGCAAGGGCATTTTCCCTGTACAGAGGAATTATTTTCGCTTCATATGCGGAGATAAACTCCCTCATCCGGTTTTCCATTTTCTCCTGTTTTGATGTACATGACCATAACATGGTCAACACTACAATTAAATAGATAGATACTCTTCTCATCATTTTTGTTTTGGATTTTGCGAAGGTAAAAAAAATGGAACAGATAAAAGGTGATACGACACACCTTCAGTGCCCGAGCGATTTCCTCCGGGCACCTTTATGGTTAAATATCGAAATCAGCCGCAGATGAGCAGGTGAGATGCAGAAAAGACAAAAAGGCAGCTCAGTGTACCCTGGTGCCGTGGTGTATCTTCTCAAGCAAACCTGCTATTACATGGTCTTCAGGCTGAAGATCAAGACCGGGCAAAATAGCCTTCAGTTCATGATCGATACCGAAAGCATCTGCCACCAGATCATTGGTGCAGGTTTCAATTTCGCTGTAAGAAAGTAATCGGGTAGAGATATTATCCATAGGCGTTGTTGTTCTCATATGAGAAAAACGCCCTTATCTCTGCAAAAATTGTCTCAGCTGATTGAAAGAGTAATATTTTTTTCTTCCATTATCTTCCGCATGTTAATGAGGGCATAGCGCATGCGACCGAGGGCGGTGTTGATACTCACTCCGGTCATATCAGCTATCTCCCTGAAGCTCATTCCGGCATAATGACGCATTATCACCACCTCGCGCTGGTCCTCAGGGAGCTCGCTGACGAGACGACGGACGTCACGAAGCACCTGACGGCGCACCATCACATCCTCAACATTCTCATCGGCAAGCCTGCGTGAGTTGAAAAGATCGCTCTCATAGTCATCATTCAAGACTATGCCCATCTGTTTTTCATGCCTGAAATGATCGATGATGAGATTGTGGGCAATGCGCATCACCCATGACAGAAATCTGCCATCATCCTGGTACCGGCCTGCACGGACAGACTGAACAACCTTCAGGAAAGTATCCTGAAAGATGTCATCCGCGAGATCACGACTTCTGATGTAAAGGCTGATATAGGAATAAACCTTGCTCTTATGCCTAAGGATCAGGAGCTCGATGCTCCTCTCATCACCGTTCATGAAACTGGTAATCAGTTCATAATCGGTCTTTGTACTCTTCATAATTCTTACTTTTTGGTCAAGAGTAGAATTATGCTATAGGCTATCCTCCTTAGTTTTGGTTATTCAAGACACAAAGAAAACAAAAATTCTTTATTTCAAAATGATTATTTTTGGCTTTTTCTTATAAAGAGCTTGAATGAAGGGTAATATTGAGATAAAAGGGGCGCGTGTACACAACCTGAAAGATATTACCCTTGATATTCCGAGAGACAGGCTTGTGGTAATCACCGGAGTGTCAGGATCAGGCAAATCGTCACTTGCATTTGACACAATCTATGCCGAGGGGCAGCGCCGTTATGTGGAGAGTCTCTCATCATACGCACGGCAATTCCTGGGGCGCATGAACAAGCCTGATGTCGACTTCATCAATGGCATCCCTCCTGCAATAGCCATAGAGCAAAAAGTAAACACGAGAAACCCGCGGTCTACCGTCGGCACCTCCACCGAGATACACGACTATCTGAGGCTTCTATGGGCAAGGGTCGGACATACAATCTCGCCCGCTTCAGGTCGCGAAGTACGGAAACATACTGTTGACGACGTTGTGAATTATATCGCCAGCCTCACTGAAGGTACGCGCGTGGTCCTGACTGCTCCGCTGACAGTACCTGAGAATGTGGATGCCTCAGAGTTCATTGATTTCCTTATAAGGCAGGGGTATAACCGGATAAGCACGGAGAAGGGCATTATAAGGCTCGATGAGCCTGGCGCCACGGAACTGGTGAGAAATTCACCGGTTGTTGAAATAATCATCGACAGGCTGTCAGCGGGCAGGTCGAACGAGGAGCTGAGCCGTGCAGCCGACTCAGTGCAGACTGCCTTTCTGACCGGAAGGGGCCACATAAAGCTGGATGTGACTGATGAGGAAACCTCTCAGACAGTAAGATTCTCGGATAAGTTTGAAGAAGACGGCATCACCTTTGAAGAGCCTACCGAGCATCTCTTCAGCTTCAACTCCCCGCTGGGCGCCTGCCCTCTCTGTGAGGGGTACGGCAAGGTGATAGGGATAGATGAGAACCTCGTCATCCCTGATGAAAACCTGTCGGTATATGATGACGCCATTGCATGCTGGAGAGGCGAGACGATGAAGCAGTGGAAGGAGAAGCTTATCTTCAGCGCCGGCAAGTTTGACTTCCCGATACACAAGCCATGGCATAAGCTTACAGCAGAACAGAAGGCTCTTGTCTGGAGCGGCAACAGGTATTTCTTTGGCCTGAACCAGTTCTTCGAACATCTTGAAGAGAAGAAATACAAGATACAGTACAGGGTCATGCTCAGTCGCTACAGGGGAAAGCGCATCTGCCCCGAGTGCGGAGGACAGAGGCTCAGGAAAGAGGCGAACTGGGTAAAGGTGGGCGGCAGATCTGTAAGCGAGATAGCCTCTCTCCCGGTAAGCGAGGCGTACGAATTCTTCGGCAGGCTGATGCTCAACGGCGAAGAGCGGGAGATAGCCGGGCGTCTGCTGAAGGAGATACAACAGAGACTTGGTTTCCTTGTCAATGTAGGCCTCTCCTACCTCACCCTCGACAGGCTGTCGAACACCCTTTCGGGAGGCGAGTCACAGCGCATCAACCTGGCTACCTCGCTGGGCAGCAGCCTGGTGGGTTCGCTCTATATACTTGATGAGCCGAGCATAGGGCTCCACCCGCGTGACACCAACCTCCTTGTCAGCGTGCTGAAGGAGCTGCGCGATCTCGGTAATACGGTAATCGTAGTTGAACATGAGGAGGAGATCATCAGGGCTGCCGACGAGATCATAGACATGGGACCGGGTGCCGGCACCCACGGCGGTGAGATCGTCTACCAGGGCGGGGTCGACTTCAGTGAGAAGAACAAATCGCTTACGGCAGCATATATGACGGGCACGATGAAGATCGAAGAGCCTGCCCGGCGGAGACGGTGGAACAGCTTCGTCAGCGTAACAGGTGCCAGGGAGAACAACCTGAAGGAGATCAGCGTAAAATTCCCGCTGCATACGATAACGGCTGTCACTGGCGTAAGCGGCTCGGGCAAGAGTACCCTGGTGCACAATATTCTCTTCAGCACTCTCTCAAACAGGCTGGCAGGTACAAGCATCAGGGCGGGTCGCTTCACGGAGATAGCTGGTGACGTCAGCAGCATCACCGCCATAGAGCTCATAGACCAGAATCCCATTGGCAAGTCAAGCCGCTCAAACCCTGTCACCTATCTTAAGGCCTTTGACGACATACGAAAGCTGTTTGCCGACCAGCAGGCATCGGTTCAGTACGGGTTCAAGCCTTCCCATTTTTCTTTTAATGTGGAGGGTGGCCGCTGCGAAGAATGCCAGGGGGAAGGGCTGATACGTGTCGAGATGCAGTTTATGGCTGACGTTGAGCTCACATGCGAGGCATGCAAGGGAATGCGGTTCAAGCGCGATATTCTCGACGTACGGTTCAAAGGCAAGAACATTTACGATGTGCTTGAGATGACCATAGACGAGGCCATAGAGTTCTTTACAGGCTGTAAGGACAAGTTCTGTAAAAAGATCGCTGACAGGCTCAGACCACTGGCAGATGTAGGGCTGGGTTACGTGAGGCTCGGACAGTCGTCTTCCACCCTCTCAGGCGGTGAGAGCCAGAGGGTAAAGCTGGCATATTACCTTGCACAGGAGAAGAGCAGTGAAAAGATTTTGTTCATTTTCGACGAGCCTACCACAGGTCTTCACTTTCATGATATCAACAAGTTGATGAAATCGCTCAATGCGCTTGTCGAGCACGGCCACTCGGTGATACTCATCGAGCATAACGTCGAGGTCATCAAGTGTGCCGACTGGGTCATTGACCTCGGGCCGGAAGGGGGTGACAGGGGTGGGTACGTTGTCTTTGAGGGCACACCTGAAAAGCTGGCAGAATGCCCAGAGTCATATACTGCGAGATACTTAAGGTTAAAGGTTAAGGGGGAGGGCAGTAGGCGATAGAGCAAGGAGCAAGGAGCAAGGAGCAAGGAGCAAGGTTATTTTACCCTCCCTGGTTCTCTTCTGTTCCTGCCAGGAGCATTCTGCAGGTCATCACCCAGGTCATCGCGTGCTTCTTCAGCCATCTTTTCAAGCCTGGCAACCACACCTGGATAGAGATCATATACATTATACCTCTCTCCCGGATCGCGTCTGAGGTCGTACAGTCCTCCTTCAATCCACCGGTTCTCATCTGCCCCGCCGGGCTTCCCGTCGTTGCCCGGCAGGAAACCTTCATAGGTTCGGCCGCGATGCGGTAACACAAGCTTCCAGGTACCGTCGGTGACGGCCTCCAGGTTGTTCTGACGATAGTAGTAATAGAACGACTGCCTCGGATTGGCATTCTTATCTCCTCTCATCAGGGGGAGAATACTCACACCGTCGATGCCTCTTTCCGGCAGGGCTGCTCCGGTCACCTCTGCCAGTGTGGGAAGTATGTCTATTCCGGACACGAGCCTGTTGCATACTGTCCCTTCAGGTATTGTACCCTTCCACATCATAATACAGGGGACACGCTGCCCCCCCTCGAAGGTTGTACCCTTTCCTTCACGAAGACCGCC
>JALOMM010000232.1 GCA_025455535.1 Bacteroidales bacterium
CATTATCACCGGAGGATTCGATCCGACCTGTCAGAAGGCTGTCTGGCCCTCAACAGGCAACTATTGCAGGGGTGGCGCCTTTGATTCAAAGCTCATGGGCACTGAATCAGTCGCAATACTTCCGGAGGAGATGAGCAGGGAACGGTTTGAATGGTTGCGCGAGGTGACAGGTTCAGAAGTAATAGCAACACCGGGGTGTGAGTCAAATGTCAAGGAGATATATGACAAATGCCGGGAGATACGCAATACCCGTCCTGACTGTGTGATCTTCAACCAGTTTGACGAGTTTGGAAATGCCTCATGGCATTATAACGTCACCGGCCCGGCAATCGAAGAGGTTTTCAATCTTGTCAGCAGGGGTTCCGGCAATCTCGCAGCCTATGTCTCTGCAACAGGGTCAGCAGGCACGATTGCGGCAGGCGATTACCTGAGGACTATCGCTCCGCATATCAGGGTCGTTGCCTCTGAAGCCCTTCAGTGCCCCACATTGCTGATGAATGGCTTCGGGGGACACAGGATAGAGGGCATTGGCGACAAGCATGTACCGTGGATCCACAATGTGAAAAACACCGACGTTGTAACAGCCATCGACGATGAAGACTGCATGAGGCTGTTCCGCCTCTTCAACGAGAAGAAGGGACATGACTGCATGAGGGCACTGGGCGTCGACACCGTGACTGCAGAAAGCCTTCCGCTTCTCGGCATCTCCGGCATCGGCAACCTTGTCTCGGCTGTCAAGACAGCAAAGTACTTCGAGATGACGGCCGACGATATAATCATCACCATCGCCACCGATTCTGCTGAGATGTACAGTTCAAGACTCTCCGAGCTGAATGAGGAGAGAGGTGCCTATGACACGCTGCAGGCTGTCAGGGACTTCGAAAAATGCCTGGCGGGGATCTCATGCGACAATATGAAAGAACTGACCTACAACGACAGGAAGGCAATACATAACCTGAAATATTATACATGGGTCGAACAACAGGGCAAGGAGACCGAAGACCTCAACCAGCTCTGGTATGACAGGGATGTATGGGACAGGATGTTCCTTCAGACAGACAGGTGGGACGAACTGATAAATGATTTTAACCGGAGAACCGGGTTGTCTGACCAGCTTTAGAAAACTGCCTTAATCAATCTGAATATATTTTTATGAAGAGCGGTAAATTCATCTATAAATGCACCGACTGTGAGAGGGAGTATCCGGCTTCAGAAGTAAGATATCTCTGCCCGGCGTGCAGCAAAAGCAACAATACTGACGAGCCGCCAAGAGGGGTGCTGAAAACGCTGTATGACTACGATCTTATCCGTCAGAGCCTCAATGGGTTTTCAGACCTGAGAAAGAACTGTTTCTGCAAACTGATTCCGGTTGATGACATGCGCTATCTCCCTCCGCTGCGCATTGGCAACACTCCGCTATATACCGTGGATGAGATCAACGGTGAAAAGCTTCCTTTCACCATCCACCTGAAGGATGATTCACAAAACCCCACCTGGTCATTCAAAGACAGGGCTTCTGCCATCGTTTCGGCCTATGCCGCTGAGAATAATTTAGGCACTATAGTGGCGGCATCCACCGGTAATGCCGGATCGTCCATGGCAGGCATCTGCGCATCGCAAAGACAGAAGGCAGTCATCATTGTGCCTGAGGCGGTACGCCTGACGCGACTCACCCAGATAATAATGTGCGGAGCCACGATCGTCCCGATTACAGGGACATATGACGATGCATTTGATCTGAGCGTGAAGGCCACTGAAGAGTTTGGCTGGTATAACCGGAACACTGCCTTTAATCCGCTTACAATAGAAGGGAAGAAATCGGCATCATTTGAGTTGTTCGAGCAGCTTGAGTTTAAGGTCCCTGACAGGATCTTTGTCCCTGCCGGTGACGGCGTGATAGCCTCAGGCATATACAAAGGATATGAAGACCTGCTTATTCTGAACCTGATTGACAGGATGCCGGTAATAGTGATCGTGCAATCGGACAGGAGCGACAACCTCATCAGAAATCTTGATCTGAATACGTTCCTGATAAGATCATCATCAACAATCGCAGACTCGATCTCAGTTGACCGGCCGAGAAATTTCCATATGACCCGGCAATACATCCGTAAGTACAATGGCGAGGCGATTACTGTTTCTGATGAAGATATTTTAAAAGCAGCCGGGACGCTGGCCGTGAACACAGGATTATTTGCCGAGCCTGCTGCCGCCGCGGCATTTGCGGGGCTGCTGACATACAAAGATAGTGAACGTTTACCGCACGGATCGTCAAATGTCGTTTTGCTGACCGGCAGCGGATTGAAGGATCTCAGGTCAGTGACCTCTGCCCTTAAAACACCTGCAGCAGTGGAGCCCACCGTTGAAAACCTGAAGAAATTAATTCAGTGATCACTTTTGTCCTCAACGGTATAAACAGGGGCTTCGAAGGTGATACGGAGGAGTCGCTTCTTTACCACCTTCGATTTGAGAACAGGATCACATCGGCGAAGGACGGATGTTCCGGAGAGGGTACCTGCGGAGCGTGCACCGTTGTCATTAACGGTAAAGCAAGGCTGGCCTGCCGTACAAAGATGAAGGAGCTTGACGGTGCAGAGGTCTGCACCATTGAAGGAGTGCCGGAAAGATTCCGGGCAGTTGTCAGCAGAAACTTCGCCTTATACGGTGCGGTGCAATGCGGATTCTGCTCTCCCGGAATGATAATGAGGGCATTGGGTCTGTATTATCAAAACAAAACGCCATCGAGATCAGAGATCATCAAAGCCATCACCCCGAACCTCTGCAGGTGTACCGGTTATGTCAAGATCATTGATGCCATAGAAGCAGCCTTTGCAGAGATGAATGGCTCACCGGCCGGCAGGGAACGCCCCCGGGCGCTGACAGGCAACAGTTATCCTAAGTATCTGGCCTCCGAAACAGCATTGGGAGCAAGGGACTTTGTGGATGACATGCACTTCGCAGGGATGGTTTACGGCGCCCTCAGGTTCAGTGACCATCCCCGTGCCAGGGTCAGGGAGATTGATATCACGGAAGCCCTTAAGATCAAGGGTGTGATAAAAATATTCACAGCAGCGGATATCCCCGGAGCACACAACACCGGGCTCATCTTCAGCGACTGGCCTCTGATGATTGGTGTGGGTGAGATGACACATTACGTCGGTGACGTGCTTGCAGGTGTGGTTGCAGAGAGTGAGTCAGCCGCCCGCAAAGCCGCTTCGCTGATCAGAATCGGATATGACCCTCTAAGGCCCGTCACTGACATGCATGAAGCAGTCAG
>JALOMM010000036.1 GCA_025455535.1 Bacteroidales bacterium
CGGTCTCTTCAAAAACTCAAACAAAATCGCTAGGTTTTTGGCGAGTATCTCTCTCGCCTGTGTGCTACTACTTCATCATTAATTCAAAGAACTTTTCCCCGTTTTCAAATCTTGGGGTGACAAAGATACTGAACTTTTTCTCTCTACCAAACTTTTTTCAAAAGTTTCTTCACTTTTTTTATTCCCCCGCTTTTCCGGGGCAATTCCTCAAGTCCAATCTGTCAATCCTACTCTTTCAGGGAACATGCTTTTCTTCAAAAGCGGGTGCAAAGATATGCAATGATTTTAATAAAACAAATTATTGCAGTTTTTTTTTATTTTATTTTCCCTGCCGCCCTATTTTCTCCTATATATTATATATGTATGGCAGGGAGCAGGGAAAAGGCAATAGGCAGTAGGCAGTGGGCAATAGTGTGGACCGCAGGACATTCCGGAGGGGAGAAAGGAGAATGTGCGATTTGCGATTTGCGACTTGCGATTTTTCAGACCCTCAGTCTTTCGACTTTATGGACTTTCGACTTTCGACCTTCAGACTTTCGACCTTCAGACTTTACTAGGCCCTGGCTACTGTTCGCGATATCCCTCCGGAAGGTTGAGACTGCTCACTATTTCCTTAAACCGGGGATCATCTCTTAAGAGCCTGAGATTATAATCATATCTTATCCAGGGAATGAAATCCTGCCTCATCCTGTAGGCCTCCTCCAGGTAATAGATGGCCTTTCCCTTATCTCCCAGCGCGGCGTAAACCTCGGCAAGTCCCCATACGTTCCATGAGTGCAGATTCTTCTCCATACCTGATGCAACCTGAAGCGCCTTCTCTTTCTGGCCTGCCCTGGCATATGTAACTCCAAGCCCTACGACAAAAGAACTGTCAATCGCAAGTCCCTTATTATGAGTTTCGATGGCTTCCGAATACTTGCCAATCTCAGCTAATGCCGACCCTTTCACAAAATAAGCCATAGTATAGTTGGGATCTATCTGGAGGGTTTTATCTGCTTCGGGGATAGCCTCCTCATTATGACCCATCCACAGGTAGAGCCAGGCCAGGTAACCCTGCATCAGCGGATCGGTGGGGTCTATCTCAATGGCTTTCCTCATGGCTTTTGTCGCCCCGTCAAGATTTCCCGAGAGGGTAAGAAACCATCCGTAATGTGTATAGGCTGTTGAACTGTTGTGGTTCAGTTCCATTGCACGTTCTAAGTGATATCCGGCCCTGGCGAAATCCCATTCGGTGTACAGGTATCTTGTTGCAAGAACTACATGGGCATCAGCCAGGGTAGAATCGAGCTCAAGAGCCTTCATAGCGTAAGCCTTCGCCCTGCTGGCGGCTTCCGCCCCCAGGCCTGCGGCATGACCGCCTTCGGTATATCCTATGGCAAGTTTAAGATAAGGAAGGGGATTGGCCGGATCAAGAGCTATGGCATCATTAAGATACCTGATACCCATCTCGAATCCTTCCGGTGTTAACTGACTCATATAATACTCGCCCCGTGCACAGGCTTTAATTAGCTCGGGATCCACAATCTTCTTTCCTGAGATAAACGCCTCCTCCTGAGCTGAAGGTTTCACCTTTATGCCATCGAGGATATGGTTAAGTATTTCAGGGTATATGCTTGCCAGCTCCTTCCAGGGCAGGTTAAAGGAAGAACTCCAGACATACCTCTCTTCCGGAAATGCTTCCACAAGCCGTATTTCAACGCGAAGATTATCTTCGGTACCCTTGACCGATGATTCAACAATATGGCTGACGCTGAGCTTTCTGGCAATCTGCCTGACTGACTCTTCGCTGTTGCTGAACTGCATTGTCGACTGTCTGGGTCGTACAATCAGACCACCTATGGCGTTTAAAGGACCTATAATGTCATCATGGATTGTCATGGGGATCCAGGCAAGCTCAGGGTTGCCGGTGAGGTTGGTGACAGGCAGGATAGCTATTGCTTTTCCTGCCTTGCCTCCTCCGGCGGTTTCGGTTTTCGACTTGTTGAGCCATCCCGGATAGATGAACAGCAGGATTGCCAGGGCGGCCGCAGTCAGCAAGGGCAGAATGAAGGACCTCGACCAGACAGCTTTGCCCCGGACAGGCACCTGCCCAACGAAACGCTTACGTGCTTCTGCGTGATCCGCCTGCTCTCTTGTCTGATAAGTTCTGGTTGCTCTCTTCTTTTCGTCAGGATGGAGGCTGTAGATTATCTCCTTTACCGTATTGGCCACCTTGTTGATCTGATCGCGATAAAAAGTCCTGTGCAGGTTCTTGTCAGGATTGTCAGACGGTGTAAGCGGGCGGTTCACTCCGGAGGCACTGTAGATGAAGTCGATGGAACGCAGCCTGCTTGCTGTCTCCTTTTCAATAAGCTCAGTGTCGGACGGATCCAGGTCATGTATCCTGACCGGGATAATCCTGCTGCAGACGTTTCCGCTTGCCAGTCTAATGTCTCTTCCCAGCTGATCTCCGGCCGCCAGCCTGTTGAATGCGACAAACTCGTTCTGCCAGGCAAAGCTTTTCGGGTCACAGTATGTCTGAGAGATCACCGGAATAAAAATCAGTGATCTAAGCTTTGCCTCCAGGCTTTTATCCACATTATGGATCTCAAGCAGCCCGTCGGAAGGATTTTCATCAAAATAAATTGAGACATCTTCCTTGAAAGTTGCGTCAAGTTCTCTTTTCAGATTATCGACGAACTCAGTGACCCAGCCGTCATATTTATTGTCCTTCTGACGATAGCTTATGAAGATGTCATACTCGTAACCAGGGATAATGCTTGCCATGGTATATATTCAATTAATTAATTTTCCCGTACAGTCTGAATATCAATCAAATTTAAGCTATTAATCAATTAAAGTCAAGCGGGGGCATGGGGCAAGGAGCAAGGGGCAGGGAGCAGAGGGCATGGGGAAAGGCAGTAGGCAGTAGACAATAGGCAATACTACCAACTGACTACCGGGATAAAAAAAAGAGCCCTCATTGCTGAAGACTCTTTGTGGAGAATAAGGGAGTCGAACCCTTGACCCCCTGCGTGCAAGGCAGGTGCTCTGGCCAACTGAGCTAATTCCCCGATGTAATTTGCGATTTGCGATTTGCGATTTGCGATTTATTTAAATCGTCAATCGAAAATCGAAAATCGAAAATCCCGGTAGTCCCACCCAGAGTTGAACTGGGGACCTCTACATTATCAGTGTAGCGCTCTAACCAACTGAGCTATGGGACTGATAAGCGCACACTATAAAGAACATCCAATGATTTATTAATCATTTGGGGTGGCAAAATTAATGGTTACAATTTAACATGCAAAATATTTTCGAAATTATTTTATCAGTCCCGTCTGCCGCACACCTCATCAACACTTCAAAACCATTACCCGGGGATGAGCCAGAGGCAATTATGAAAATGTCTGACCTTAATAAAAAATAAATTAAATTCGCATCATCGATTTCCCTCATGGCCAACCTTGTAATCATACCTACATATAATGAGAAGGAGAATATCGCCCGGCTTGTGGAAGCCATATCCTCCCTCCCCGTTCCGTTCGACATACTTGTCATTGATGACAATTCACCTGACGGTACCGGCACGCTGGTAAAGGAGATGATGCCTGCCTTCCCGAACCTGCACCTTGTTGAACGACCCGGTAAGATGGGCCTTGGCAGGGCCTATATTGCAGGCTTCGACTGGGCTCTGCAGCGTGACTACAAGTATATCTTCGAGATGGATGCCGACTTCTCGCATAACCCCGATGACCTTGTCAGGCTCTTTGAGGCTTGTGACCGTGACGGCGCTGACCTTGCCATCGGGTCAAGGTACATCTCTGGTGTCAACGTCGTCAACTGGCCGCTGGGAAGGGTACTGATGTCGTATATCGCATCAATATATGTAAGGGTAATAACCGGCATGCACATCAAGGATACCACGGCAGGCTTCAAATGCTACCGCCGTGAGGTACTCAGAAGCATCAACCCCGGTCATATCAAATCGGTAGGGTACGGATTTCAGATAGAAATGAAGTTTACTGCCTGGATCCTGGGCTACAGGATAGTGGAAATTCCTATCATTTTCACTGACCGGAAGGAAGGTACATCGAAGATGACAGGAGGGATCTTCAATGAGGCACTCTGGGGAGTGCTGCGAATGAAGATCATCAGCCTCTTCCGCAAGCCCCGGAGGGTAAAGGAGTAACAGGGGCAACAGCCAAACAGCAATAATATGAACCAGATCCTGATCAGAAACGCAGTTCTGATAAATGAAGAGAATAGAAAAGAGGCTGACCTTCTTATCTCCGGAGACACGATAGCTGGCATCTACCCTCCCGGCGAGGCTCCTGCAGCCAGTGATGTTCAGGTAATCGATGCGACAGGACTGTGGCTTCTTCCAGGGATCATTGATGATCATGTCCACTTCAGGGAGCCCGGGCTGACGCATAAGGCCGATATTGCCAGTGAGAGCGCCGCAGCCGCCGCCGGAGGGGTGACTTCCTTCATGGAGATGCCGAACACTGTCCCTCAGACTGTTTCACTTTCAGAGTGGGAGAATAAGAACAGGCTTGCCGCTGAAAGGTCAGTAATCAACTATTCTTTTTATATCGGCGCCACTGACAGCAACGCCGGAGAACTGGCAAAGGCCGATCCGGCCAGAGTGCCGGGGTTCAAGCTGTTCCTCGGGGCATCGACGGGCAATATGCTGATTGAGAACGAAGAGTCTCTTGACAGAATATTCAGCATAAGGAAACTGCCGGTGGCTTGCCATTGTGAAGACGAACAGATCATACGAAGGAATATGGCAGCCTACAGGGAGGAGTACGGTGATGACATTGATCCCTCATACCATCCCCTGATACGAAGCCGTGAGGCATGCTATGCCTCTTCCTCATCTGCCGTTGCACGCGCAAAGAGGTGCGGCACGAAGCTTCACCTTCTGCACCTTTCAACCGCCGAGGAGACAGGGTTGCTGACACCGGGCCATGACCCCTCTGTGAAACACATTATAGGAGAGGTTTGCGTTCACCACCTGTGGTTCGATGATTCCTTCTATGCTGAGAAGGGGAACCTCATAAAATGGAACCCTGCGATCAGGAAGGCCTCTGACCGCGAGGCCCTCGTCAGGGCAGTAAGTGAAGGAAAGATAGATATCATCGCCACCGACCATGCTCCGCATACCCTGGCAGAAAAATCGGAACCATATTTCAGGGCACCTTCAGGAGCCCCCATAATTCAGCACTCACTCGTGATGATGCTCGAGCTGTGCCACAGAGGCCTGTTTACCCCTGAACTCGTAGTAAGGAAAATGTGTCATAATCCGGCAGTTGTCTTCAGTATCAGCAGGAGAGGCTTCATCAGGCCGGGATATAAAGCCGACATGGTGCTGGTAAATCCGGATTCGCCGTGGACAGTAGCCAAAGACAATATATTATACAAGTGCGGCTGGTCTCCGCTGGAGGGGACGACATTCAGAAGCAGGGTGGTGACAACGATAGTCAACGGCACACCGGTAGTGCAGCATGGCGTTCTGACAGGCAGCAGATCAGGTGAGATGCTCATTTTTGAAAGATAAAAACGGGTCCGGGTATGAAAACCGCAATTACAGCCATCATTATTGCCGCATTGATTGTTTCGTGCAAAGGGCAGAAACCCGATGCAGGAGAAAAACCGGCGGCCGGAACAGGGAGCGCCCCGGAAGGAGCGGTTATCATAGCCCGTGACATTGTAACTGAGGTAATCGTCAGACCTGATCCCGATGGTGACCCCTGGGAGACTGAGAAGGTAATGGGCTACCAGGGAGAAGCAATGATCAACAGCATCTTTGACCGTATCTACAACGGCTCACTTACAGTATATGATTATCATACCGGCGAGACTCTTTCAGCGGATGACATAAGGAAGACAGAGAAGGAGTTCGATGATGACCGTTCCAGGATCGGGAAGCTGTCATTCACGGAGGACTGGTTTTACTACCCTGCCTATAACCGGCTGGAGAAAGTCACAAAATCTGTGGTATTCGGCTATGAACTCTACAATAACCAGGGCAAGGTTTATGCCTACAGGGCGGCATTCCAGGCCAGACTGGTGGAATAGCTGCAGACATCGTCTTTACCTTACCACCATCCTTACCGAGTTCCTGGTTGTCTGTGACAGCAGCACCTCCCTGCCGCCTGTCACTGCATCCACGGCTTCCGGCGTAAAGTGCCTCACGGTGAGCATCTCGGCACCGTCATTGTAAAGTATTGTGTAGTCTTTCCTCAACTCCTCAAGCACCTTCCCTATCTTCGGCTCTTCGTGATCAGCACATATATTGATGCTGACTGCACCGGCCTGGACCAGGTTTACTTTGATTCCCTGGCAGGCAAGAATATGAAAAAGGGCTGCCAGATTCTCCCCCATTACAAAGGAGAGATCTCTGGGAAGAATGGATATCAGTATCTGTCCCTCCTTCTTTACCAGAACCGGTTCCATCTTTCCCAGCGGGGCCTCTTCAGAAATTACAGTACCCGGAGCGGTACGGTCAGCAAAAGACCTTACATGCATCGGTATCTTCTTGTTATGCAGTGGCTTAATTGTTTTCGGATGGATGACCTTGGCACCGGAGAAGGTCATCTCCACAGCTTCATTATAAGAGATATGAGCCAGAGTCACGGCTGAGGGAAGCCATTTCGGATCAGCATTCATGATACCGGGAACATCTTTCCATACCACCACTCTTTCAGCATCAAGTATGTTCGCGATCACTGCGGCGGTATAGTCAGAGCCTTCGCGCCCCAGGGTGGTAACCTCGCCGGATAAAGTTGCGCCTATGAAGCCCTGTGTAACATAGATGTCAGCATCATGAAAATCAAACGCGCCTTTCACTGCGGCAGATGTCTCATCCCACAGGATACCAGCCTCCCGGTGCCTCTCATCGGTTACAAAAAGTTTACGTATATCGTGCCACCTGGTCTTTAATCCCATGCTGCGGAGGTATGCCTCAACAATGAAGGTAGACCATATCTCCCCCATCGAAACGATCATATCATAGTCATGGTCAAACTCTCCCTGCTTCCTTTCCGTGAGGCTTCCTGAGAATGATGACAACATCCCGGCCAGTGACGCTACGTCGTGGCTGTTGTCACCCAGGAGCCCCGATGCGACTTCCAGGTGGTAATCAGCTATTGCCTTGCATTCTGATTGTAAGGAACTGTCACCGCTGCGCCATGCCCGGTGCACCTCCTCAAGAGCGTTTGTTGTCTTTCCCAGTGCTGAAACGACAACTGTGAGACGGTCGTTCTCACCGGCTATGATATCATAAAGGTTTCGTATCCCTGCCCCATCCCTTACCGAAGCTCCGCCGAACTTAAATACTTTCATCTTTCATTTGTTTGCGCAAATTTATAACTTAGCCAATATTAATCTATTAAACAGGGCTCTCAGTTATTAACCAACTCCCACGGCATGTCAAGCTATAATATAACCAGCCTGAATGATTTCATAATCAGAAAACAGAAAGATTTTCCCTATGCCCGCGGAGAGTTGTCATCCCTGCTGCATCATATCGGCACGGCAGCCAAGATGGTCAATGCCAAGATCCGCAGGGCGGGACTGGTAGAGATAATCGGCAGTTCAGGTGAGGAGAATCCCCAGGGGGAGCAGCAGCAGAAGCTCGATCGCTATGCTGATGAGGTCTTTATCGATGCCCTTGAGGCGAGCGGGGAATGCTGCGGTTTTGCCTCGGAGGAGAACCAGAGGGAGGTGATCTTCACCGAGACGTTTGCCAGCAAGGGCAAGTATGTGGTATGCATGGACCCGCTCGACGGGTCGTCAAACATCGATTACAATGTCTCTGTCGGGTCAATCTTTTCAATATACAGACGCAAATCTGAACGTGAGTCCGAAGCCGGCATAACGGACTTCCTTCAGGAAGGTGACAAACAGGTTGCTGCCGGATACGTGATCTACGGGTCATCGGCGATGCTGGTTTATTCAACCGGCAACGGGGTCAACGGATTTACCCTTGACCCTACCATAGGCGAGTTTTGCCTTTCGCACCCCAATATGAGGACACCGGCAGCAGGGAGCATATATTCAATCAACGAAGGGAACTACATCAGGTTCCCCGAAGGAGTGAAGAAATATATCAAATATTGCCAGGAGCATGACCCTGAAACGGGCAGGCCTTACTCCTCAAGGTATATCGGGTCTCTTGTTTCTGACGTTCACCGCAACCTGCTTAAGGGGGGAATCTTTCTATACCCGCCCTCGGTGAGCTTTCCCAACGGTAAGCTGAGACTGGTATATGAGTGCAACCCCATTTCTTTCCTCATTGAGCAGGCGGGAGGAAGAGCCTTTGACGGCAAGAAAAGGATACTGTCGATAATACCTGAATCACTTCACCAGAGGTGCCCCCTCTATTGCGGATCACCGGAGATGACCGACAGGCTTGAGCAGATGCTCTGCTGATTCTCTTTCTCTCTTTATCAGACACTTTTGTTTTGCGGTGACAGTCGCCTTTGTTAATTTTGCACCCTCATACCAGGCAGATGTCCGACACCGTTTTCAAAGACCGCTACAGGCAACACCCATCATTTCGCAGGCTGGAGGAGCTGCTGGCAGGTGACACCAGTGAACCGGTGGTCATCAATGGCCTCACAGGATCGGCAAAGGCAGTTGTCATGGCCGGGGCCCTGTCACAGCAGCCGACGACACACGTTGTCATACTGCCTGAGAAGGAGGACGCTGCCTACTTCTATAATGATCTTACCTCACTGCTGGGGGATGAAAATATCTTCTTCTTCCCCGGGACATACAAGAGGTCAGTGATGTATGACCAGACCGAACCTGCAAATATCATTCTCAGGGCAGAGGTCCTCAACTTCCTTACCTCAGGCCGCAGAAAGTGCATCATCGTCACATACCCTGAGTCACTGATGGAAAAGGTTATCAGCCGCGTCAACCTGAAGAAGAACACCTTTGCCATTAAGAAGGGAACAAAGCTCTCAATTGATTTCCTGGAGGAAGTCCTGAGGGAGTACAACTTCAGGAGGGCCGATTTTGTGTATGAACCCGGACAGTATTCTGTCAGAGGCAGCATCACCGACCTCTTCTCATATTCGGCTGAGAAGCCGTACCGTATCGATTTCTTCGGTGAGGAGGTTGAATCAATCAGGTCATTCAGTCCCGACGATCAGCTCTCGCTTCAGATGCATGAAGAGATCCAGGTCATACCTGATATACAGGAGCTCGCCTTCCACGAAAACACAGACAGCTTCATTGACTTTGTTCCCCCGTCATCCATTATCTGGAGTGAAAACTTTGACTATATAATTGAAAAGACCGACGCCATCTGGTCACAGGCCACCACCAGGAGCAGCAGGGGTGAGATAAAGGACCGGCGGGATATAATTATCACGGGGAAGCACCTTGAGGAGCTGTGCTCCGGACACCGCAGGATATCCTTCGGCGGCGGGCGCAGTGAGGCCAGAAGCATACCCGTCACCTTCCGCACCGAGCCACAGCCCTCGTTCAACAAGAACTTCGACCTGCTCACTTCAAGACTGGCATCCAACAGGAGAGAGGGGTACAGCAACTTCATCATTTCAGAGAGTGCCCTGCAGGAGCAGCGCCTGAAGGAGATATTTGCAGAGACCGATCCGATGGCTGAGTTCACCCCGTTGCTGCTTAACCTGCACCAGGGATTCACGGACCATGACCTTCGTATTGCGGTTTACACTGACCACCAGATCTTTGACCGTTACCACAAGTTCAGGATAAAAGGCTTTTTCACCCGGCGTGACAGCATGACCGTGAGGGAGCTGACTGATCTTAATCCGGGAGATTATATCGTGCACGTTGATCACGGGATAGGCCGCTTCGGGGGTCTTGAAAAGATTGAGGTAAACGGCCGCACTCAGGAGGCCATAAAACTGGTCTTCAAAGACAATGACATACTCTTCGTAGGGATACATGCCCTGCACCGGATATCCAAGTACAAGGGTAAAGACAATACGCCGGAGCCTGGCAGAAGCTCAGACAGGCCACCAAAAAGAAGGTTAAGGACATTGCCCGTGACCTCATCAAACTGTACGCACTCAGGAAAGCATCAGGAGGGTACGCTTTTTCCCCTGACTCGTATCTTCAGCGTGAGCTTGAGGCTTCATTCATTTACGAAGATACCCCTGACCAGCTGTCAAGCACTGTTGCGGTCAAGGAAGATATGGAGTCGCCGACACCGATGGACCGTCTTGTATGCGGTGATGTCGGCTTTGGAAAGACAGAAGTGGCTATAAGGGCAGCCTTCAAGGCTGCCACTGACGGCAAGCAGACGGCAGTTCTTGTACCTACAACAATCCTGGCCCTGCAACACTATAAGACATTCACTTCCCGCCTTGAAAACTTCCCCTGCCGGGTAGATTACATCAGCAGACACCGTAAACCGGCCGAACAGAAGAGAATACTGAAACAAATTGCTGACGGTGAGATAGATATAATCGTCGGAACACATAAGATTACCGGCAGGGAGGTAAAGTTCAAAGATCTGGGACTGCTTGTCATAGACGAAGAGCAACGCTTTGGTGTAGCCATTAAGGAGAGGTTAAAACAGCTGAAGGCAGGTGTAGACACCCTCACCCTGACAGCTACCCCAATCCCCCGCACCCTGCAGTTCTCGCTTATGGGAGCGCGTGACCTGTCAGTCATCACCACCCCCCCGCCAAACAGGATGCCCATAATAACCGAGATACACGGCTTCAATGAAGATATAATAAGGGAGGGCATTGTGTATGAAGTGAGCCGGAACGGACAGGTGTTTTTCATCAATAACAGGATCGAGAACATCAGGGAGGTA
>JALOMM010000037.1 GCA_025455535.1 Bacteroidales bacterium
CTTGACAGGACAATAAAGGAAGTCGTGCATGAACTCGGTCATACCTTTGGCCTGATACACTGTCATGTCTCAAGTTGCGTGATGAGATCAAGCACGTATGTCGAAGATATTGATCAGAAGACAATGCATCTCTGCCACAGGTGCAGAAAGACATTTGAGGAAGAAGGGAAATAAAAAAGAGCCACCCCTTTCCGGGTATGGCTCCTGATTTTATCCAGTGGAGGGTTATTTGGTCTTGAACCCGAACATTATTGCAACACAGCCGCTGGCAGGCAGGTCATCCTTGCTTCCCAGGGTGGTAACCTTAACGACAATCTTGAGCTGCTGGCTCGATTCGAGTTTGAAATCCCAGATCCCGCTCAGTGCTGCTTCAGTGTTCGTATAGAGAACCTTTCCTGTGGCATCGAGTACCGAGAACTCAACTGGTGGCAGTCCGTCTGCGCCGCAAATGGCTACGCGGTACTCCATTTCGGAATAAAATGTCTTGTATAGTTCAGCCTCTTCCCCTTCGACCAGGACAGCCGCATGGTAGTTACCGTCGTGCAGATAGGCCCCCAGTTCCTTTTTGCAAAGTGACTTGGCAAAACCCTTGCATTGTGCTGCCGCTTCCCCTGATGAAGCCAGGGAAAGGATAGCCGTTATCAGAACAATCTGTATCAGCTGTTTCATCGGTCTCTATTTTACGTATGAGTTTCTTATTTCACTTACCTTCGCCTTGATGGCAAGAAAGACATCCTGCTTGATCTCAGATCTGGCTGACCCGGTGATCTCAGTCACTCCGGTTTTGTCATCATACTCGGTTGAGGATGGGGTCGTAGAGCGTTCAATCCTGTCGTAGATCAACTTCAGCTCTTTTATCGGCCCGATAAGCTCCTGGATGGCAGTGTTGTCTGTGTAGGACTCAAGCATGCGCACCAGGTCATCGACAGACATTTTCTGATCAGCTATTGTGGCCACGAGTTTGTTCCCTTTGAAGTTCTTCACATCAACCATGTTGGTAGAGATGTACAGTCCTTCTATAAACCCGCCGGCAATAATTGTGGCAGCAACGGCATGCTGTTCATCATCCTCAAGGTATGACTGTGAGTTCAGAAACGTCTCGGAGACAATCTCCATGATGACATCGCGGTTGTTGATGTTCTGTTCAAGCCTCTCCAGCGTGGCATCATCGATGGCATCGAGTATACCCAGTCCGTTGGCCATACTCTCTGCCGCCTCCATATAGGTTATGATCATTGAGGTCTGGTCATACATGCTGGCAAAACTCAGATCACAGGTAAAGACACCCAGGTTAAGGGCCATGCTTTTACTTGTGGTATAATTGCTTTTGTTCTCAACCGGATTAAGCAAGGTCTCATCAAACGTTGCCCCTGTTCCTTTTATGAGATGAGCTATTTCAAGCGGTGTGGGGAGAGCATTAAATACTTTCTCTGCATTCTTGATGTGCTTCACAGTCTCAGCATCAGCACTTACCTTTTCACCGGTATTTTCTACCGCCTCCCCTTTCTTCCTCCCCTTACATGATACTGAAACCACACAAAGCGAGAGAACCGTCACTCCCAGAATCAGTGGCAGTGTTTTAAGTTTAATGTTCATAGTGATTTTCGTTTTAGAGTTCACAGGCATTTATCCGACCAAATTACCACTTTTTTTTTATTATTCAAATTTGCCTGCAAGTAATTAATTAGACATAAATTTGTTCAAAATCAGGTAGTATGTTAAGGTCTGACAAAAAGCTGGCCGAGCTGAACAGTATTCTTAACGGCGGCAGACATTACGAGATTGAGGAAAAAATCGGTTTGCTGCGTGGCAGTGAGCCGTATGAGGGGGCGATAAGGTTGCTGGCTCTGTTCTATGACAATACTGAAGATGAAAGCATTAAGCTGATAATATCAGACTTCTTCAATGATATGAAAGAGTCGTCATGCCGCGCAGAAGTAATAGAATCGATATCTGCCGTGACAAAGCCTGCATCAAAAGCCATGCTTGCCTGCTCATGCTGGCAGTCGGGTCTTGATTATGCCGATCATGCCCTTGCCCTGGCTGACATATTCATGAAGGGAGACTATCTCACCTCGCTGGAGTGTTTCACTGTGCTTGACACCTGTTCAGGGATGATAACCGATACTGACCGCGTATCTATTATCACCGGGCTGGAGAAAGCAGCAGGCACCTATGATAAAGCCAAGCAACAGCTTACCAGGGAACTGATAGCCGTACTGAAGGAATAGTTAGATATAAGAACTGTAGTGCTTCATAAACTGGGACCTCTCAAACAGCGCCGGGTTTTCAACGTTGCGATAGTTCAGTTTACCCCTGAAGTCACTTATCCGGGAGAACTCCTTATCATTCATCCATTTCCGGAGCGTATTGTTTATCTCCGTGATCACGGTAAAGCCCCTCTTGTAGAGCGCGGAACATACCTGAACCGTGTTTGCCCCGGCAAGGAGGTATTTGATTGCATCTTCCCCCGTATGAACCCCCGTTGAGGCAGAGATATCCATCTCAATGTTGAGGGCGCTGACCATGCCTACCCAGCGCAGGACATACCTCAGTTCAGCAGGGTTTGACAAAACCGGAGCCGGTACAACGGACAGGTTGTTTATATCAAAATCCGGCTCGTAAAACCTGTTGAACAGTACCAGCCCGGAAGCCCCGTGGTTATGAACCTGCCATGCAAAATTAAGGAGGTTTGAGAATCGCATTCCTATCTTGACACTGACGGGTATCGATACTTTATTCTTCAGTTTTTCAATGATGCCGAAATAGAGTGATTCAGCTCTGGCTGCAGTCTGGTGCATATCCACGGGCATAAAGAAGATGTTCACCTCAATGGCATTTGCCCCCGCTTTTTCTATATCAGCCGCAAAGTCAATCCAGCCTTTAGTGGAAAAACAGTTTATGCTGGCTATCACCGGTATCTTTACCCTTTTACGGGCATCGGAAATCAGTGCCAGATAATCTTCAACGCTGTTTGACCGTGTATAATACTGCAGGTAATCCTCGGCTTCGGGATATGTCTCTGTTGCGGAGAGAGATGATGCGAGTGCGGCTATCTGTTCTTCGAACAGTGATTTCAGCACAACAGCCCCTGCCCCTGCCGCCTCTGCCTCTATTATTGAATCTACTTTTGAAGTGAAGTTGGAACTGCCTGCGATAACGGGGCTGCTGAGTTGCATGCCCATGTAACTGGTGCTTATCACGCTCATATTATTTTTTTATTCGTTCTCCAAATATCAGGGTGCCGATCCTTATCATCGTGCTCCCCTCCTCTGCTGCCACTTTCCAGTCGCCTGACATACCCATTGACAGATGGGTGAAAAGAGGATTGTCACTGAAGCATCTTACACGGGTCTCTGAAAAGAGGCGGGCGAGGGACCTGAATTCAGACCTTACTTTGTCAGTGTCTTCGGTAAATGTGGCCATTCCCATGAGACCTCGAATCCTCACGGCGCCAAGGGCCGCTGACACAGAGGCCCAGTCTGTCTGTTCAATCTCCCCCACTGCGAACCCTGACTTTGTCTCCTCTGTGGCAATATGAACCTGGAGCAGGCATTCTATTACCCTTTCCTGCCTGAGAGCCTCGCTGTTCAGCGCTTCCAGAAGCCTTATACTGTCAACGGATTCAATCATTGATGCTGCAGCAACGGCATGCCTTACCTTGTTTGTCTGCAGGTGTCCGATCAGGTGCCATTGTATATCCTGAGGCAGCAGCGCTTTCTTTGAAGCAAGCTCCTGCACACGATTCTCACCAAATACCCGCAAACCTGCATTATAGGCCTCAAGAGCTTCTTCACTGCTGCGCGTCTTTGTTACAGCTACCAGTGTCACGCGGGCAGGAAGTGCCTTCAGAAGATTGTCAATATTCTGTTTAATGCCGCTCATTTCAGTTATGAAAGCCGCTCAGTCAAGTTTATGTATCACAAGTCCGCTACGTAGTTTTGGCTCAAACCATGTGGTCTTGGGAGGCATTATATTACCAGTGTCTGCAATGTTTATCAGCTGTTTCATTGAAACGGGATAAAGGGCAAATGCCACTTTCATCTCGCCGCTGTCAACACGCCGTTTCAGTTCACCGAGTCCACGTATGCCTCCGACAAAATCAATCCGCTTCGATCTTCTCAGATCCTGTATGTCAAGTACCGGAATCAGTACCTTCTCAGCCAGCACGGTGACGTCAAGCACACCTATCGGGTCACTGTCATTGAACGTACCCTTCCTGGCAGTAAGACTGTACCACTTTCCTTCCAGGTACATTGAGAAGTTGTGGAGCCTGGCCGGCTTGTAAATCTTCTCTCCCTTCTCCTTCACATCAAAATTCTCACTCAGTCTTGACATGAAGTCTGCAGAAGACATGCCGTTAAGGTCTTTCACAACGCGGTTATAATCTATGATTCTGAGCTGGTTATCCGGAAAATGGACGGCAAGGAAAAAGTTATACTCCTCATCACCCCTGTGGTAATGGTTTTTATCCTTTTTCTCCTTTCCGACAAGTGCAGCTGCGGCAGTGCGATGATGGCCGTCAGCAACATATGTAAAAGGCACCTTCTCTGCAAACAGTTTTTCAATCCGTTCGTTGGTGGCCTTATCCCGTACCACCCAGAAATGGTGGCCGATACCGTCTTCTGCGACAAAATCGTACTCAGCCTTTTGCTTTCCGGTCACTTTGCTGACAATTTTATCAAGCTCTTTCACGGCAGGATAGGCGAAGAAGACAGGTTCTATGTTGGCGTTGCTGGCTCTTACGTGTACCATCCTGTCCTCTTCCTTGTCAGGTCTTGTGAGCTCATGCTTCCTTATGACACCCTGAAGATAGTCTTCCACCGATGCAGCACCAACAATGCCGTACTGCGTTCTCCTGTCCATGGTCTGGGCATAGATATAAAAGTGGGGCTCATCATCCTGCACCAGCCAACCGTTTTTCTGCCAGGCGATAAAGTTTTCAAGGGCTTTTTTGTACACCTCTTCCGAATGCACATCGGTACCCTCCGGAAGGTCAATCTCTGAACGGGTAATATGCAGAAGGGACTTTTCCCTGCCTCTTGCCATTGCGGCAGCTTCATCCGAATTCATGACATCATAGGGGAGGCAGGCGATCTCCGATGCCAGTGCCGCCGGCGGTCTGAGACCCCTGAAAGGTTTTACTGTAGCCATATGTGATAATAAAACTGGTTTTTATTTGGGTTTGTTGACTCTGAACGTCTCATTTCCGGTCGCAAAAAAGTCGACTATCTGCCTGGCGGCAGCAACACCTGAATTGATGTTGGCCTCCTCTGTCTGCGCACCCATCTTCTTGGGAGTAAAGAAATATCGTCCGGCAAACCTGGATGCAAACAGTTCTGCATTATCAGTGGCTATATCAGAGAGGTATTTCATGTCGGTTCTCTTCTCCATCAGGGCAGCCAGTTCGGCCTCATTAATGACCTCCTTACGGGCCGTATTGACCAGTACAGCGCCCCCGGGCATGAGTGAAAGGAGCTTTTCACCTATCGAATTCCTGGTTTTGTCATTGGCCGGGATATGAAGCGAGACATACTGGCATGAGGAATAGAGCTCTTCGACGGTGTTCACTGCCGTCACGCCAGACTCTGCAATAATCTTCTTATCGACAAACGGGTCAAAGGCGTAAACTTTCATCCCGAATCCCGCTGCGATGCGAGCCATGCACTTTCCTACCGCACCAAAGGCGTGCAGCCCAAGGCTCTTACCCATAAGCTCAGACCCGGTCTTACCGTCGAACCCACCCCTTGCCGCATAGATCATCATCCCGAATGCAAGCTCTGCAACAGCGTTCGAGTTCTGGCCCGGTGTATTCATCGCAACTATGTTGCGTGCCGTACATGCCTGAAGGTCAAGGTTGTCATAGCCGGCGCCGGCCCTTACAACTATCTTCAGCTTCGGAGCAGCGGCTATCAGAGCCGCATCAACGATATCTGAGCGGACAATCATGGCATCAGCGTCGGATGCTGCGGCATGCAGCTCCTGCGGGGTCTTGTATTTTTCAAGCAGTGCCAGCGTGTGGCCTCCCTTTTCCGTCACCTCGCGTATCTGAGTGACGGCAACCGGTGCAAACGGTTTGTCTGTGGCAACGAGTACTTTCATGATGGTCTGTTTTAGTATTTCTTTTCAAATTCCTTCATACAATCCACAAGTGCCCTGACACTCTCAAGCGGCAGTGCATTGTAGAGTGAGGCACGGAAGCCGCCTACGGAACGGTGTCCTTCAATGCCGATCATCCCCATCGACTTGGCAAACGTGGCAAACTCTTTCTCAAGCTCAGTGTAGGTTGCCGTCATCACGAAACAGACATTCATTAGAGACCTGTCTTCCGGGTCGGGAACTGTAGCTGTGAAGAGTTTGTTACGCTCAATCTCATCATAGAGAAGGGCAGCCTTTTCCTGGTTGATCTTCTGCATTGCTGCCACACCGCCTTTCTGTTTCAGCCACTCGAGAGTCTTGAGTGCTGCAAAGACAGGAAGGACAGGAGGAGTGTTGAACATTGACTCCTTCTCGATATGAGTCTTATAGTCAAGCATCGTAGGTATGGGTCTGGTGACCTTACCCAGTACATCGTCCTTTATTATTACGAAGGTGACGCCGGCAGGTGCAAGGTTTTTCTGCGCGCCGCCATAAATGATGGAATATCTGGAGATGTCAACAGGACGGCTGAAGATGTCGCTTGACATATCGGCCACCAGGGGGACACTGACATCCGGGTCTTTCTTCAGTTCAGTGCCGAAGATGGTGTTATTTGTGGTAATATGGAAATAATCGGCATCAGCCGGAACCACATAATTCCTGGGTATGTAATTGAAGTTCCTGTCTTTTGAAGAAGCTACTTCAACAACCTCTCCAAAGAATTTAGCCTCTTTCAGGGCTTTTCCTGCCCATTCTCCGGTATTAAGGTATGCTGCCTTCTTCTCGAGCATATTCATCGGTACCATTGCGAACTGAAGGCTTGCACCCCCTCCGACGAAAATAACGGAGTATCCCGATGGTATATCAAGAAGTTCCTTAACCGTTGCCACGGCCTGATCCATGACCGCAACAAATTCCTTGCTCCGGTGAGAGACCTCCATGATCGAAAGTCCTGTACCTGCAAAATCACGGATAGCTTCGATCACCTTCTCATTCGTGTACTGAGGCATAATCGAAGGTCCTGCATAAAAATTGTGCTTTTTCATTTCAGTAAGTATTTATGATTTCGGATGTTTTCAGTTCATCTGTGTTTTTGTCTGCATTATCTCATTTGTACATTGCATGATTATCTCAAAGGTACCAGCCTCCCGTTCCGAAGGACAGGGATAACAGCTGTCACATCAAAGGTATGGCAGTAACCGATGCAGTCATCCAGACCCTTGTCTCTCAGTCTCGATCGCTGTGCTGCTTTTTCAATGTACCCGGTTATGTCATCCTTTGCCAGACGCCACAGATCAGTGGCAGCGTGCACCGAGTCACACACCGTAGTGAATCTTCCGCTCTCCAGAAGCTTTTCTGCAATAGCTCCTGCACAAAGTGTATCCTCCAGGTTGAAACGTCTCTTCCATCCGGCGCAAATAATTATGACCTTACGCTGCTGCTCTTCGAGCCAGCGGCATAGGGCAGAGAAATTAAGATAAGACCCGATAACCACAGCATGACAGTCAGATGCCATCTTCATAATACCGGTACCGTTTGTTGTGCTGTAAGCCACGCTCTTCCCCCGTACCTTTTCAGGGGTGAAGTTGAATGGTGAATTGCCAAAGTCAGCAAAGTCAAGGACATAACCATCACGTTCCGCTGCAAGAAGATAGCCTTTCTCTTTCAGTTCCCTTGCCTCCTCCACGGTGGCGACGGGGATTATTTCACTTACCCCGTTTTCAAATGCTGTGCATATTGAACTTGTTGCCCTTAGTATATCGATTATCACCACCACAGCCTCGGTATCTGAATGAGCTTCATACATTGCCGGCGACAGGCATATCTCGAGGTTGTTTTTCACCACTATATCTCTTGCATTAAGTATGTTCACTTCCTGATGAATGGCAGGGCCGTGACCCTTGCCTTCATATCTTTACCCCTGACACGGATAAAAATCTCGCTGTCGTTCTTCCAGAAATCCTTGTGGAGGTAAGCCATCCCGATGCCCTGTTTCAATACCGGAGACATTGTTCCCGACGTCACTTCTCCGATGATTTTCCCTGATGCATCGGCAACCTCATAATGCTGTCGGGGTATGGCTTTGTCGATCATAATAAATCCTTTCAGCCGTCTGGCGGTCCCCTCCTCTTTTTGTTTCAGGAGCAGTGGCCTGTCAATAAAATCCTTGCCGGGAACAAATTTGGTGATCCAGCCCAGCCCGGCCTCTATTGGTGATGTCTCATCGTTTATGTCATTCCCGTACAGACAGAATCCCATTTCTAGGCGAAGAGTATCCCTTGCGCCAAGTCCGATAGGTTTGATTCCATACTCAGCTCCTGCCTTGAAGACCTCCTCCCACAGACGCGGAGCATCAGCGTTGCGGACATATATCTCGCATCCGCCTGCACCAGTATATCCTGTGGTAGAGAGTATTACATCAGGTATCCCTGCAAATTTCAGTACCTTGAAAGTATAATACTCCATGTCAGTTATCTTCTCTGATGTCAGTTTCTGCATCGCCGCCAGTGCCAGCGGACCCTGTACGGCGAGCTGGGCAGTGCCGTCGGAGGCATTGTTCATATCCTTACCCGGACCTGCAGTAATGCCGAACCTGGCGGCATTCTGAACACACCATGCCCAATCCTTCTCAATGTTCGAGGCATTTACAACCAGGAGATACTTCTCTTTGCTGAACCGGTACACGAGCAGATCGTCCACGATGCCCCCCTTACCGTTCGGGAAGCATGTATACTGAACCTTACCGTCCGTCAGTGCCGATACGTCATTGCTGGTAACATACTGAAGAAATTCGAGTGCACGCGGGCCGTTAACCCAGAATTCTCCCATGTGCGACACATCAAAAACACCCACTTTTTCGCGAACAGTCATATGTTCATCGGTGATACCGGAATATTCAACCGGCATGTTGTAACCGGCAAAGGGAATAATCCTTGCTCCGAGAGCCTCATGAAACTTAAGAAAAGGAGTGTTTTTCATAACATTATGTTTTCTGTACACAACAAAAGTATCATTTTTAACCTGATAAAAACCTGCGATAAATCATTTTTGGATACTCTAATTTTACATCCCGTATCAACCTGCGGATCATTATTTTTATATTTGCATCACATTCAAACCTGAACCGATGGAATACAAGTCATTCAACCCGGACTACCTGATGAACGTAAGCGGCGGAGATATGGAAATAATGGAAGAGATCGTTGCGATATTCAGGGCCCAGATACCGGAATTCGTCAACGAGATGAAGAGCCTGCTGAACAGCGGAAGCAATACTGAGCTGGGGCTGCTTGCGCACAAAGCCAAGGGGTCTGTCACGGTAATGGGGATGGAGGAAACGGCAAGGATGCTAAAGGAGTTTGAGCTTCAGGCAAAGGCGGGTATCAACCAGAATGGTTACCATGACTTTATCTCCAGGTTCGAAAAGGATGCTGCGACAGTGCTGTCTGAGATAGACCATTTCATGAGCAGTAAACACTGATCTGACATGGTATTGTCTGAAAAGATTGACGGGATCGAGGTCATAAGTTTCAATACCGACAGGATCAACGCATTAAATGTCGAAAGCATTAAGCCTCACATTATGAGGCTGTTTGACATACCATACACCAGGGCTGTCATAGACCTTGACGGTGTGAATTACCTTGACAGCACAGGCTTTGCCATGTTTCTGCATCTCCTGCGTGTTTCCCGGTCAAACTACTGTACCTTCAGGCTCTGTTCGCTGACACCCCATGCCAGGGAACTGTTTGAACTTCTTCATCTTCATACAGCCCTTGAAATATACCCTGACCGTCAGTCTCATACAGCCCTTGAAATATACCCTGACCGTCAGTCTTGTCTCGAGAGCTACCTGCGTATCGGTCCCTGATTACCCTGGTCAAATACAACGGCTCCTGCCCGTACATCTACTATGACACTCTCGTCTCTGCTGATGGTACCGGCTATTATAGCGCGTGAGATCTCATTAACTATCTCTTTCTGAATCACTCTTTTAACAGGTCTTGCCCCGAAGAGTGGATCAAAACCCTTCTCTGCAAGCCAGGCAACAGCTTTCTCGGTAATATCGCTCCTGATGCCTTTCTCTTCAAGCATTTCCTTCACTTTTCTGAACTGCATTCTTACAATCTCTTTTATCTCCTCCAGTGTAAGAGGCTTGAACATCACTATTTCATCAACGCGGTTAACAAACTCAGGTCTAAGCGTGGCTCTGAGCATCTGGACAAGTTCCTCCCTAAGTCTCCCGGCCTCCGCCACAGGCAGTCCCTGTTCATTCCCCTCAATCGCTTCTCTTATAAGCGAAGATCCAAGATTTGATGTCATGATGATAATTGAGTTCCGGAAGTTGACAGTACGGCCTTTGTTGTCAGTAAGTCTTCCATCATCAAGAACCTGGAGAAGGATATTAAAAACATCTGGGTGAGCTTTTTCGATCTCATCAAGAAGCACGACAGAGTATGGCTTATGCCTGATTGCCTCGGTCAGCTGCCCTCCTTCATCATAACCAACATATCCCGGAGGAGCACCAATCAGTCTCGAGACACTATGCCGTTCCTGGTACTCAGTCATGTCGATGCGGGTCATCAGGTTCTCGTTATTAAAGAGGTATTCGGCAAGTGCACGTGCCAGTTCAGTCTTACCGACACCAGTGGTGCCGAGGAAGATGAATGAACCGACAGGTCGCTTCTCGTCCTGTAAGCCTGCCCTCGATCTTCTCACCGCGTCCGAGACAGCACTGATGGCTTCATCCTGTCCAACAACGCGTTTATGCAGTTCCTCTTCAAGCCTGAGAAGCTTTTCCTTTTCACTTTCCAGCATACGGGAAACAGAGATACCGGTCCAGCGAGAGACAATCTCAGCCACGTCGTCTGAACGGACATCATCTCTCACCATGGAGCCGGTATTTCGTTTCTCCTCTATAAGCTTCATAAGGCCTGTTATCTCTTTATCATTCTCCCCCAGTTTCCCATACCGTATCTCAGCCACCCTGCCGTAATCTCCTGCCCTCTCGGCTTTGTCTGCCTCGAACCTCAACTCCTCGGCCTCCTCTTTCTTCTTTTGCAGCCGCTCCACAAGTTCCTTTTCCGAGCGCCATTTAGCTTTCAGTTCATCACGCTCTGACGAGAGATCACCAATTTCCCTGGAAAGCTCTCTCTCCTTTAATGTGTCGCCATCGCGACGAACGGCTTCGCGTTCAATCTCAAGCTGACGTATAAGCCTGTCTGCGGTGTCAATTTCCTCAGGCACTGAATTCATCTCAAGCCGAAGCCTGG
>JALOMM010000233.1 GCA_025455535.1 Bacteroidales bacterium
AGAGACCCTGTGCAAGCGCGTTCATATCACGCCCTGCCATCCCTCCGTAGGTGACAAAACCTTCAAACATGATGTTGAATGTAGAGGCCTTGCGAAACAGCTCCTTATCCCTGAAACCGATGAAGCCTCCGATGTTGACAATGGCATCCTTCTTTGAACTCATTGTCATTCCGTCGGCATATGAGAACATCTCCAGGGCTATCTCCCTGATACTCTTATTAGCATATCCCTCTTCGCGCATCCTGATAAAGTAGGCGTTCTCTGCGAAACGGGCTGAGTCGATTATGACCGGGACGCCGTACCTGTCAGCCAGGGCACGCACTCCCCTGAAGTTGGCCATGCTCACCGGTTGTCCTCCGCTGGTATTGTTGGTGACCGTCATCACGATACATCCGAGCCTGTGACGGGGAGTCTCATCAAGCACTTTCCCGAGCAGATCAAGGTCAACATTGCCCTTGAAAGGATCAGTGGCATTGATATCTCTCGCAACCGCTACGGTGCAGTCAACGGCTGTCGCCTTGCGGAACTCAATGTGCCCCTTGGTAGTGTCGAAATGGGCATTTCCGGGTATGACATCGCCTTCTTTGACAAGCACAGAGAAGAGCACATTCTCTGCCGCGCGTCCCTGGTGTGTCGGAAGAAAATATTCAAACCCGGTTATCTCGCGGATGGCTTCCCTGAGGTTATAATAAGACGAAGCTCCGGCATAACTCTCATCGCCGGTCATAATAGCACCCCACTGTTTGTCGCTCATGGCGCCGGTACCCGAATCTGTCAGGAGATCAATGAATACCTGCTCTGACCTCAGGTTGAAGAGATTATATGAAGCTTGCCTGATCCACTCCTGACGCTCTTCGTGCGTGCTTTTACGGAGAGACTCAATCATTTTTATCCTGAAAGGTTCGCAATATGGTAACGACATGTGATAATTTATTTATGTTAGACAAAACAAAAGATGTAATTAACTGGATAACAGTACTCAGACAGGGGAAAGGTCAGAAGGCATCCCTGTTCTTGATATTGCGGTATATCACTTTCCTGTTTATTTCCGTTTGAAAAAGGGAAACCATTTTAATGGCTATTTTTGCAAATATAACCTTTTTACAAGCGCAGAGCAATTATGAATACTTTAACGAGGCTGAGGAATATCAGATATGGAATTATCATCTTTCCGGCAGTTGTGTTTTCCCTTTTCATTGCTTCTCCGGCATCAGGTCAGGGGGAGACGAAGCTTGAGCATGCCCGGATCACCCTGATTGACACATCGGCCATTCACGATGCCGGGATAAGGCAGATTCGCGGAACCCGTGTGGAGGGTTTTTCAGCCATTGATAAGATCGCTCTTGACAGGGATGCCTCATTGAAGTTCCTGCAGAGGCTTCATTCATCAGCCGGAATTTGGAAGAAGAGCAGTGATCCCCTCAGGGAGGCTCTCGGTCTTCTCATCTTTCATGCATCGAGGCCCGAGCCCGACACGATATTCCGCTACCTCTCGGCGTATGATTACGAGAGCATCAGGGTTCCGCTCGATCACTATTACCAGCTTGATTCTGTCAGGATCATCCTCCCGTTCCTTCCGGCAGACTCCACCGTCACAGACACAGCACGTAACGCAGCCGGCGCAGACGAAATGTTCATTGAGGCAGGCAACAGGCTGGAAAAGGTGAAGCTCACACCTGATGCACAGCCGGTGATGAAGAATGACACCCTGGCTCTCAATGATTCTGTGTACATCCTGGTTAAGGAGTTTGTACCTGCCGTTCTGCCGCAGCACACAAAAGACACTATTGTGCTGGTAATCACTGACACCCTTCCGGAACCTGCGCTTAACAGGAGTGACTTTCCGTTCAGATACCTGAAGTATCCCTATATGACTGACTCCCTGGCTGTTGCAGTAAGTTCGCTGCTGAGTTACATCGAGGAGCGTGATTCAACAGAGCTGAGGTTCATCGCCGAAACAGGAAGAGGAGCTGATGTATGGCTGAACAGCAGATCTGACAAACTGATCAGATTCTGGCTTCCCGGAGGGGAAGGAGACTCGGTAACGGTATGGATAGGAAGTCCCTTGAGAAACACCCTTACCCTGCAGGCGGAGGAAGGGGTGATGTTCAAGAAACAGTTGTGGCATGATGCCTATGTCGATACCCGTGTCAATGTCACTACAGCGCAGGAAGAGGCATTGCGCAAGGTGACTCTGAGCAAGATCAAACCCAACTACTGGAAATTCAGGGGTGACATGTCATATCTCCTTTCACAGGGTCTTGTCTCAAACTGGGCCAAGGGGGGTGAAAATAACATCTCCTCGGTAGTTGATCTGTCAGGCAACCTTGATTACAATAACAAGGAGTCAAAGGTAAGCTCATCAACCTGGGGAAGGTTAGCCCTCGGGCTGCAGACGTCCGGCAAAAATGCCGATATAAGGAAGAACCTGGATATTATAGAGATATACTCAAAGCTTAATCACAGTGCTTTCGGGAAATTCAATCTCAGCGGTACTTTTCAGTTCAAAACCCAGTTTCTGCCCGGATATAATTACCCGAACGATTCTGTGAAGGTCTCCAAATTCTTCAACCCGGCAATATTGATATTCGGATATGGACTTGATTACAAGCCAAACAAAACTATTTCCATAAACTTTTCCCCGGTCACATACAAAGGTACCTTCGTCCCTGACACTGCGGAAATAAACCAGACAAAGTACGGCGTTGCTGCTGACCGTAAATCAAAGAATGAGATGGGCTCATACCTGACCGTCATCAGCAAGAATAAGATCTATGAAAAGGTGACGATGACCAACAGGGTTCAGCTATTCAGCAATTTCCTCAATAATCCGCTCAACATAGACATTGACTGGGAGATGATAGCGACAATGAATCTCAACTGGTTTACTGACCTGAAGATCAACACGCACCTTATTTATGATGATGACACCGTGCTCCCTGTTTTCGATGACGACGGTGAGCCTGTCCTTGGGTCTGACGGGAAGCAGAAGAAGTATCCCAAACTGCAGTTCAAGGAGATACTTGGTGTATCGTTTGTATTCAGGTTTTAGAGGCTCTTCGTAAAGATCCTGAACCGCTTGACAATTTTTCCGCCAAGTCGTTCATACTCAGCTCTCATACGGGTATTTTCCTCAAGAACCAGGTGACTGTCGAGGGTTGTCATCTTTTTCCTGATGGCTGACTCCAGTATCTTGGCACCCATCAGAGTGTCAATCCCCCGTCCGCGGTATTCCGCTTTTACACCTCCCAGCATCATCA
>JALOMM010000234.1 GCA_025455535.1 Bacteroidales bacterium
AACTAATCAAATGGATCATTTGCCCCAACGGCGGCATTTACCTTTTTGCCTGACAGACTACATCCATTTTTTTCGCCTGATAAGGAGGGCTCCTATGGTAGAAAGCAGCACTGACCCTCCCAGGATGAACCAGAAGGCGTTCCTGCTGCCCTCCAGCCTGTTGGGAACGTTCATCCCGTAAAAGCTTGCGATAAGTGTAGGTATCATTAGG
The DNA here is from genome assembly GCA_025455535.1 of Bacteroidales bacterium. Classification (GTDB taxonomy): domain Bacteria; phylum Bacteroidota; class Bacteroidia; order Bacteroidales; family VadinHA17; genus SR-FBR-E99. Next base: position 212 of record JALOMM010000234.1, read on the forward strand.
ATAATTGTAATAATGGTTAGGGACTTCATCACGATATTCAGGTTGTTTGAGATGACAGAGGCAAAGGCATCCATCATGCCGCTCTGGATATCGCTGTATATCTTTGCCATCTCGATAGCCTGCCTGTTCTCAATGGCAGCCTCCTCCAACAGATCAGATGAGAACTCATAGTCACGTATCCACTTGGAGTTCTTAAGCTTTATCATCATCATCTCGTTTGACCTGAGTGAAGTTGTAAAATATACCAGACACTTCTCCATTTTCAGCAGGCGGTGGAGCTCCTTGTTCCTGGTTGATTTCTCAAGGTCCTGTTCAATCATCGCGGTCTGGTTATTGATCTGCTTCAGATACCGGTGATAAAACATGGTGGTTCGAAGGAAGAGGTGAAGGATGAGGTCAATTTTGTTCTCTATTGTAATCCCTTTACCGCTGCGGCTGAAAAAGTCGTCCAGCACCTCGTTGTTCCTGTGACAGATGATAACGAGATTCTCTTTTGCCAGTACCAATCCAAGCGGTATTGTCGAGAATGGCAATCCGTTTGACTGATTCTGGTAGGGTATACGGTATATCATCAGCAGCATGTCGTCTTCGATCTCCATCCTGGATCGCTCGTCAACGTCGAGAATATCCGCAAGGAAATCGTCAGGGATCTTGAGGGTTGATTTGAGTATCCCAAGCTCAGACGGAGTTGGGTCTGTAACGTTGACAATACAGTTTTTTTCAAAAGAGTTTAACGGAAGGAGCCCGTTGGGGATCATCTGCCAGTATGTAATCATTCTAATACCTCCTTTTTTTGCTCCACGGAGGTACCTGTCGCCAATTTACCTCAGCAGAACGAATTTAAAATAACAGCTCGCGTGATAATCGTCCATATAAGACAATAGAATTGATATGTCTGCAAAAATATAACTTTTATGCTTCCCTTTCTCCCTGCAGAAAAAAATGTCGTAAAAAAATTACCTTTGCACGTAACCTGTTTAATAATAAGCGATGGGAAAAGTTTTAGTCATAGGTGCCGGCGGTGTCGGTACGGTTGTGGTCAGCAAGATGGCATCCCTTCCTGATGTCTTCACTGATATAATGCTCGCCAGCAGGACAAAATCGAAGTGCGACGCCATTGCCGGCCGTATCGGAGGCAACAGGGTGCAGACAGCACAGGTTGATGCTGATAATGTGCCTGAGCTTGTGCAGCTTATAAAATCTTTCAAGCCTGATATCGTTGTCAATGTAGCCCTGCCGTATCAGGATCTGCATATAATGGATGCATGCCTTGAGACAGGTGTCGCATATCTTGATACGGCTAACTATGAGCCCCCTGAGGAAGCTAAATTTGAGTATTCATGGCAATGGGCATATGAAGACCGTTACCGCAATGCAGGCCTCACAGCGATACTGGGCTGCGGCTTTGACCCCGGCGTAACGAGCATATTCACTGCCTACGCTGCAAAGCACCATTTCAAAGAGATACACTACCTTGACATCGTTGACTGTAACGCAGGCGATCACGGCAAACCCTTTGCCACGAACTTCAACCCGGAGATTAACATACGGGAAGTCACTCAGAAGGGTAAATACTGGGAAAACGGTAAGTGGGTGGTTACTGAACCGCATGAGATACACAAACCGCTCACATATCCAGGTATAGGTCCAAAGGAATCATACGTCATCTATCATGAGGAGCTCGAATCACTGGTAAAAAACTATCCCACCATCAGGCGGGCACGATTCTGGATGACGTTCGGCCAGGAGTATCTTACCCACCTGAGGGTGATACAGAACATAGGTATGGCGCGCATAGACCCGATAATCTATAACGGAGTCGAGATAGTCCCGATTCAGTTCCTGAAGGCAGTGTTGCCAAATCCGGGTGACCTGGGAGAGAACTATAAGGGATGGACCTCTATCGGTTGCCGCATCAAAGGCATCTCAAAGGAGGGAAAGGAACGTACATACTACATTTGGAACAACTGCAGCCATGAGGAGGCATACAGGGAGACCGGAACTCAGGGGGTAAGCTACACAACCGGGGTGCCGGCCGCCATCGGTGCAATGATGTATCTGAAGGGGCTGTGGAAAAAGCCGGGAGTATGGAATGTCGAACAGTTTGACCCTGACCCCTTCATGGCTGAACTTAACAGGCTCGGACTGCCGTGGCATGAGCAATTCGACGCTGATCTGGAGGTCTGAGATGATTGATTATTCCAGGGTCCCCTCGCCATGCTATGTGATGGACGAAGAGCGCCTTCGGCGTAACCTTGAACTGATAAGACAAGTTTCGCAGGATTCCGGAGCTGAGATAATACTCGCCTTCAAGGGTTTTGCAATGTGGTCTGTCTTCCCCATCGTACGCGAGTATATTTCCGGCGCAGCGGCAAGCTCCATACATGAGGCACGGCTATGTTACGAAGAAATGGGTACCACAGCTCATACATATTCTCCCGCTTATCGCAGGGAGGAGTTTGGCACGATACTCCGTTACAGCTCTCATATAACTTTTAATTCACTGGCTCAGTATGACAGGTATGCCTCTGTCCTCAGAAAAGAGGGCAGGAATATATCGGCAGGACTGAGGATCAATCCGGAGTATTCTGAGATTGCGCATGGGCTCTATAACCCTTGCTCACCCGGCTCGAGGCTCGGCGTCACTGCCTCCGAGCTGGCCGGAGGGTTGCCTGGCGGGGTGGAGGGACTGCATTTTCACGTCCTCTTCGAGTCTGACTCATACACTCTTGAGAAAGTGCTGCATGTCGTGGAGACTAAATTCGGCCACCTGTTTCCGAAGCTTAAGTGGCTGAACATGGGAGGGGGGCACCTCATGACCCGTAAGGGCTATGACACTGACCACCTGGTCAGTCTGTTACGCAGCTTCAGAGAGAGACACGGGATACACGTCATCCTTGAGCCGGGCAGCGCTTTCGCATGGGAGACGGGCGAACTGGTCTCAACAGTTGAGGACGTCATTGTACGTGACGGCATAAAAACTGCCATACTTGACGTCTCATTCACTGCACATATGCCTGATTGCCTTGAGATGCCCTATAAGCC
>JALOMM010000038.1 GCA_025455535.1 Bacteroidales bacterium
GCTGGCGCTTCACCGGACGGCGAGTGTCCCCTGGTCGTTGATGACAGCACGCCCAGCTGTGGTGACTCAAGATTTGGCTGTTGGGTGTGTACGATGGTGGAAAAGGACAAGTCCATGACCGCCATGATTCAGAACGACGTTGAGAAAGAGTGGATGATGCCGCTCCTCGAGTTGCGGAACGCCCTGGACTCGCGCGGATGCGGCGAGACAGGCCCGGAGGATGGGTCAGACCACCATCTTCGTGATTTCCGCCGGCTTACTGGCGCAGTTCAGCTAATGGCGACGGGCAAGCCTGTGCCTGGCCCTTATACCCAAGAGGCGAGGGCGTTTTGGCTAAGAAAACTACTGCAGGCGCAGGCGCATATTCGCAAGAACGGGCCGCCAGAGGTTCGCGATATTGAGCTCATCTCCATTGACGAGCTTCAGGAAATCCTGAACAGAAATTCCGGATTAAAAGGACTCTGTGGCACCAACGACTTGCGCGAAGTGCTGGCATGGGCGCAGGCAGGAAAGGATATACCATGCCTCGGAACGACACATGCTGACTACTTTCACGGTCCGGTACCTGTTACGCGAAGACTCATGGAGAAGGAGACAGAAACTGACTATGAGTACAACACCGGCCTTGTTATCGCAGAAGCCATTGGAGAAAGAGACCCGCTGACGATGCCGGCAGTGCTCGTCAACTCGCACGGACCGTTCACCTGGGGGAGGTCAGTGGCTGCGGCGCTGCAGAATGCCGTCATCCTTGAGGAGGTGGCAAAGATCGCTTTTTTGTCGTTGAGCATTGCCCCGGCAAATGAAATAGAGAAGCACCTGCTTGACAGGCACTATGCACGCAAACACGGAGCCAGTGCACGGTACGGGCAAAACAAAGTGTAATAAAACCAGGGGAAGATGAGCAGATATTCCATAGGAGTCGATTTCGGGACCCTCTCGGGAAGGACAGTCCTGGTTGATGTTTCTAACGGTGAAGAGATTGCCGTTTCTGTCTTTGAGTACAAACACGGAGTGATGGACAAGGAACTCCCTGACGGCACACCCCTGGGGGCCGACTGGGCCCTGCAGCATCCGCAGGATTATCTTGACGTGTTCATGTACACCATTCCTGACGTGATGCAAAAGGGATCGGTGAGCGCTGACCAGATCATCGGTGTCGGGATTGATTTTACCGCATGCACCATCCTCCCCGTCAAGGCTGACGGCACACCCCTGTGCTTCATGAATGAATTTTGCAGGCGGCCAAATGCGTGGGTCAAGCTATGGAAGCATCATGCAGCACAGGACGAAGCAAACATGCTGAATGCGGTTGCAGAAAAACGGGGTGAGAAATTCCTTAGACGGTACGGGGGGAAGATATCGTCAGAGTGGATGATACCAAAGATATGGCAGACACTTGATGAAGACCCCGACATATATTATGCTGCAGACAGATTCCTGGAAGGTGCCGACTGGGTTGTATGGCAGCTGACAGGAAGAGAGACACGCAACACCTGCACTGCAGGATACAAGGCAATCTGGCACAAGGGTGAAGGGTACCCTTCGGATGAGTTCTTTAAAGATCTTCATCCGGCCATGGAACACCTGGTTGACCGGAAACTGTCGCGCAGCCTCCTTCCGGTAGGCACAAAGGCAGGATCAATAACCCCCCTGGCAGCAAGGCTCACAGGCCTCAAGGAGGGCACTGCCGTAGCGGTAGGCAATGTCGATGCCCATGTGTCTGTCCCGGCCGTGGGCATAACGTCTGCCGGAAAGATGCTGGCAATAATGGGAACATCGACATGCCATATGCTGCTGGGAGAGACGGAGAAGGAGGTGCCTGGCATGTGCGGCGTTGCTGAAGACGGAATAATTGAAGGTTTCTTCGGTTATGAGGCAGGACAGAGCTGTGTCGGAGATCATTTCCAGTGGTTCGTGGAAAACTGTACTCCTTCAGAGTATAAAGCCGAAGCTGATGCAAGAGGGATCGGCACCCACGCACTGCTGACTGAGAAAGCCTCGGCACTCAAGCCCGGCAGCAGCGGGCTGGTGGCACTCGACTGGTGGAACGGCAACAGGTCTGTCCTTGTTGATGTCGATCTGACCGGAGTGATCGTCGGGATGACCCTCGCAACAAAACCGGAGGAGATATACCGGGCACTCATTGAAGCAACGGCTTACGGGACGAGGATGATCATCGATACTTTTGAGGAAAACGGTGTTCCTGTCAGCGAGTTTTACGCTGCAGGAGGCATCGCTGAGAAGAATCCCTTCGTAATGCAGATCTATGCTGATGTATTGGGCAGGGAGATAAAGATATCCGGCAGCCCGCAGGCACCGGCACTGGGGTCGGCAATGTTCGGAGCCGTGGCGGCAGGAAAAATGGCAGGTGGTTTCGACACCATACAGGAGGCTGCAAAAATCATGGCAAAGGTGAAGAATTACACTTTCAGGCACAACCCGGAGAACACAGCGATATACGACAGGCTTTACCGTGAGTACAGGCTGTTGCATGACCATTTCGGGCGGGGCGGGAATGATGTTATGAAGAGGCTTAAACAGATAAAAAAGGAGGCCAGACAATGAAAGGCATGTCATTATTCAGGGCACTCATCACTCTCTTTCTCATTTCATGCGGGAGCAACAGTGAGGACAGGAAAATGAACAGCTGGCTGAAAACACCGGGGGCTGATGAAGTCAGGATAAATGACAGTTTCTGGACCCCGAAAATTGATCGCAACAGGGAAGTTACCATCCCGTATGTCTTCAGCCAGTGCGAGGCTACCGGACGTATTGACAACTTCGCTGTTGCCGGCGGGCTGAAGGAAGGAAAACATACCGGCGAGAGATATAATGACTCAGATGTCTTCAAGGTCATTGAGGGGGCGTACTACTCGCTCATGGAGACACCTGATCCGGCGTTGCGCCGCTATGCTGACAGTCTCGTGACACTGATAGCCGCTGCACAGGAAGACGATGGTTATCTGTATACAACACGTACCATTGACCCGGTGAACATGGCTCCCGGTGCCGGACGCGAGAGATGGATCGACGAGCGGGTCAGCCATGAGCTGTATAATGTGGGTCATATGTATGAGGCAGCCGTGGCACATTATCATGCAACCGGTTCTGACACTTTCCTGAATGTTGCCCTTAAGAATGCAGCTCTCGTAGAAAAGGAATTCGGCTGGGGCAGGAGGGAGATAGCTCCGGGTCACCAGGAGATTGAAATTGGGCTTATAAAACTTTACGGCGTCACCGGAGAGAAACGATGGCTCGATCTCGCACAGTTCTTTATCGATGTCAGAGGCAGGGGTGGTGACTATGTCCGTCATCCCGACGACAGCAGGTTCAGGGTTTACAATGACTCGGTCTACCTCCAGATGCATAAGCCTGTTCTCGAACAGGAAGAGGCTGTCGGTCATGCTGTCAGGGGTGCATATATGTACACGGCCATGGCTGACCTTTCAGAAGCCACGGGAGATGACAGGTATCTTGAAGCCTCGAAAAGAATATGGGACGATGTCACCGGGGGTAAGATATACATCACCGGCGGCATAGGGTCAAAAGAATATGGCGAAGCCTTCGGCGAATACTTTGAGCTTCCGAACATGACAGCCTATACGGAAACATGCGCCTCTGTAGCCAATGTCTTCTGGTGTCACCGCCTCTACAGGGCCACCGGCGAATCAAAATATATTGATGTCCTGGAACGCACTCTCTATAACGGTCTTATTTCGGGCATTGGATTCGACGGCTGTCACTTCTTCTACCCCAATCCGCTTGAGTCAGACGGCAGCTTCGAACGCGCCGGATGGTTTGACTGCTCATGCTGTCCTGTCAATGTGGCGCGGTTCATGCCAGCCATGAAACAGTATATCTATGCCTCTTCCGAAGATCAGATAAGCATTAACCTGTTTATCAGTTCCGAAGCGACATTTGAATTAAACTCAGGCATTGTCGGTATCAGCCAGCAGACAGAGTATCCGTGGAGCGGCAGGGTTGAGATGAAAGTCATTCCTGCTTCTGAAAACCAGCGTTTTGGCATCAGGATCCGCATTCCGTCATGGACCGGTGATGAGCCCTTTGCCGGAGGGCTGTACAGGTACATCACTCCTCAGACCGGACAAACAGTTGTTGAGATTAACGGTGAAAAGGGAGGATATGAAGAGAAGGATGGCTTCATGATCATTGACAGGAAATGGAAGAAGGGAGATCTGATTGTTCTGCTGCTGCCGGTGGAGCCCCGGTTCATAGTTGCCAGAGATGAGGTCACGGCTGACAGCGGGAGGGTAGCTCTCGGTGTCGGGCCGATTGTATATTGCCTCGAGGAGGCAGATAACGGCAAGGTCAGGGAAATAAAAGTTGATCCCGACACCAGCCCGGAGTATATCTTTGAAAGAGACAATATGGGTGGAACAGGGTTGGTTCTGTTCAATGCAGTGATGGCTGACGGCTCTGAGAAACAGGTGAAGGCAATCCCTTATTATTCGTGGGCGAACAGGGGCAGGGGTGAAATGATTGTATGGATGAAAACAAAATAAACATTCGATAATGAAAAAAATAAAAGGAACCTGGTTGCTTATCGCAGTGGTTATGTCATCACTTGCCTCATGTGGTGGCAGCAACAATAATGAGAACTATCCGATCATGCCTGTACCCTTCACCTCGGTGAAGATGACAGACAATTTCTGGGCTCCGCGCATTCAGAAGAACCATGAGGTGACCATACCCATCGCTTTCGGATACTGTGAATCGACCGGCCGGATCAGGAATTTTGAGATTGCCGGAGGGCTTGACACAGGCGCGTTTCAGACACTCTATCCCTTTGATGACTCTGACGTTGTCAAGATCATCGAGGGGGCGAGCTATTCCCTGCAGACCTATCCTGATCCGGTGCTCGAGGCATATCTTGACACCCTGATATACAAGATAGGTCTCGCCCAGGAGGATGACGGGTACCTCTATACCAACCGCACCATCGCGGAGATGGGCTACGGAAGGCTTCATGAATGGGCTGAGGGAGGCAGGTGGGAGAAGACGAATATTCTGAGTCATGAACTCTACAACCTCGGACACACATACGAGGCAGCCGTCGCTCATTACATGGCGACAGGCAAGAGAACCCTCCTCGATATAGCGATTAAATCGGCCGATCTTGTTGACAGGGATTTCGGCTGGGATGCCTTTGTCAGCTATCCGGGGCACCAGGTTATTGAGATAGGGCTCGTGAAGCTCTACCGGGTCACCGGGGAGAGACGTTACCTTGACCTGGCAAAATTCTTTCTTGACGCCAGGGGTACTCGTGAAGACGGCGATGAATATGCACAGAGCCACATGAAGGTGGTTGATCAGACAGAGGCGGTGGGGCATTCGGTCAGGGCTACATATATGTACTCTGGCATGGCTGACGTGGCTGCCATCCTCGGTGACGAGTCATATGTAAACGCTATCACTAAGATATGGGAAGATCTTGTCTGGAGGAAGATGTACATCACCGGTGGCATAGGAGCCTCAGGCGGCAACGAGGGCTTCGCCGAACCCTACCACCTCCCGAACATGACCGCTTACTGCGAGACCTGCGCGTCGATAGGAAGCATTTTTTTCAACCACAGGATGTTCTCAATGCACGGTGAAGGCAAATACTTTGATATACTTGAAAAGACGCTGTATAACGGTGCTCTCTCAGGTGTAAATCTTGCGGGAGACAAGTTCTTCTATCCCAATCCGCTCGAGTCAGACGGCCGTCATCAGCGCTCAGCATGGTTCGGCTGTGCATGCTGCCCCTCCAACGTCGCAAGGTTCATCCCAGCAATCCCCGGGTATATCTACTCGGTGACTGACAGGGATCTCTATGTGAACCTTTATGCTTCAAATGAAGCTGATGTAAGAGTCGGAAGCAATGAGGTCAGGATAACTCAGGAGACTGATTACCCCTGGGAAGGGAAAGTCAGTATCACTGTTGATCCGGCTGATGAGAACCGGTTCAGTCTCCGTCTGCGCATACCGGGATGGGCACGGAACGAGGCTATCCCCGGCGGCTTATACACCTTTTCGGATTCTGTCAGTGAAGAGTACAGCCTGACGGTAAACGGCGAAAGTCTAAAGACTGAAGTAACCGATGGCTACATCTGCCTGAGCCGTAAATGGAAGAAGGGAGACAGGGTGGAACTTTCCCTGCCCATGCCTGTCAGGACTGTCATTGCAGATGAAAAAGTCAGGGAAAATGCAGGCAAATATGCTGTTCAGAGGGGGCCCCTCATGTTCTGTGCTGAATGGCCCGATAATCCCGAAGTGAAGGTCCTCGACCTCATGATTGACGAAAAGCCTGTATTTACCTCCGCGTTTGAGGCAGATCTTCTGAACGGCACTGAAATTATTAGAACCACTGGTTACCTGAAGGTGACAAATGTTGACGGCAGTGTCGCGGCAGGCGAATCCGCAGGGCTGACGCTCATCCCATACCACCTCTGGAACAACAGGGGCAAGGGAGAGATGAGGGTCTGGCTACCGTATGCAGACGGAGAGGTTTAGCCAATGACGGGGCTGTTGACAGAATGAATGAAACAAACAGATAATCTGCTATTTTCGCAGAGGGAATCGACCAAAAACATGAATATGAAAAAAGTGAAATTACTAACTGTGGCACTCATTGCGGTTCTGATGGCTGGGATGGTTGCCTGCAAGACAAAAACGAAAGAGATGATTACAAGTGAGGCATTCGGCACTTTCGACGGTAAGGAAGTTCTTCTTTACACGCTTACGAACAAGGCGGGTAATGTGATTAAGCTGACAAACTACGGTGCGGCTATTGTTCAGATCAATGTTCCTGACCGCAATGGCGTAAAGGAAAACGTCACCTTCGGTTATGATACCTTCGGGGGCTATGCCGGCGGAGACCTCTATTTCGGGAAGGTTGTAGGACAATATGCCAACCGTATCGCGAAAGGGAAGTTCACTGTTGACGGCGTTGAATACTCCCTGGCACTGAACAACGGGCCCAACTCATTGCACGGAGGACCCACAGGCTGGCACAGCCGGGCATGGGATGCGGAGGTGCTTAAGGGTACCGACTATCCGGCCATAAGGTTTACATACAACAAACCGGATATGGAAGAGGGCTTCCCGGGGAATCTGGTGGCTGAGGTAGTATATACCTGGACTGACGAAAACGAGATAATAATGGACTACAAGGTCACCACAGACAGGAATACGGTGCTCAATATCACCAACCATGCCTATTTCAACCTGCACGGTGCAGGAAACGGTGATATCCTTGATCACGAGGCATTAATAAGGGCTTCTTCCTTTACGCCGGTTGATTCGACTCTTATCCCTACCGGTGAGATAAGGCCCGTGGAGGGTACTCCGTTTGACTTCCGTACGCCTCATCTGATAGGCGAGAGGATATCTATGGATTACGATCAGCTCGTCCTTGGCGGCGGTTATGACCACAACTTTGTGCTTGACAATGTGGAGCCGGTTGATGCCGAGGTCTATGATCCCTCAACCGGCAGGTTGCTCGAAGTAATTACCGACCAGCCCGGTGTTCAGCTCTATACCGGCAATTTCCTTGACGGGACACAGACAGGCGTCGGAGGAAAGGTTTACAATTATCGTTCAGGCTTCTGTCTCGAGACCCAGCATTTTCCTGACAGTCCCAACCAGCCTGCTTTTCCGTCTGTCATCCTGACACCGGAGGAGCCGTTCCTTTCGAGCACGGTATACAGGTTCAGCATAAGATAAATAATACCCAGTGGCGACGCGCAAGTTGCGCGTCGCTACTTAATCCTTTGCCAGATGAAAATGCTTTTCAGAATTTCATTGCTCTGCTTCGTGCTGATACAGGGACTGTCAGCGCAGAAACCTGACTATCTGAACACTGACCTGACGTTGGAGAGACGGGTCGGGGACCTGGTAAATCGCATGACCCTGGAGGAGAGAGCGGCACAGCTCCTGTACACTGCCCCGGCCATACCCAGGCTTGGAGTCCCTGCATATAACTGGTGGAACGAGGCGCTGCACGGTGTCGCCCGTGCGGGGTATGCGACCGTCTTCCCGCAGTCAATAACCATTGCCAACAGCTGGAATGAGGAGCTGATGCTTGATGTGGCAAACGCCATCTCCGATGAGGCAAGGGCAAAGTATCATGAGTTCATAAGAAGAGGAGACATTGGCATATACCATGGGCTCACCTTCTGGTCGCCCAACATAAATATTTTCAGAGACCCCAGGTGGGGCAGGGGGCATGAGACCTACGGCGAGGACCCGTATCTTACAGGCCGCATGGGGCTGCGGTTTGTCCAGGGGATGCAGGGCTCTGACCCGAAGTATCTGAAGACGGTAGCCACAGCCAAGCATTATGCCGTTCACTCGGGGCCTGAACCATTGCGTCACTCCTTCAATGCGCAGGTAAGCGAACGCGATCTCCGTGAGACCTATCTTCCGGCATTCCGGACGCTGGTGAAGGAAGGGAAGGTATACTCTGTCATGGGAGCCTATAACCAGTTCCGCGGTCACCCGGCCTGTGCCAGCGAGGAGCTATACGGAATTCTCAGAAACGATTGGGGCTTTGAAGGTTATGTTGTGTCAGACTGCTGGGCCGTGTCAGACTTCTATAATTTCCAGGGCTACGCGAACGATCCGGCTGAGGCTGCATCCCAGGCACTTAAGGCGGGCACTGACCTCGAGTGCGGGGTTGACTACAGGCATCTGATGGAGGCATACACCCGCGGCCTGGTCACTGAAGCTGACATTGACAGGGCTGCAAAAAGGGTTATGACGGCGCGGTTCAGGCTTGGCATGTTCGACCCTGACACTTTGGTGGAGTATGCGCAGATACCGTATGTTGCCAATTGCTCTGACTATAACAGGTCTCTTGCAAGACGGGCCGCATGTGAATCAATAGTGCTCCTGAAGAACGAGAACGCATTGCTTCCCCTGAGCAAGGAAATAAGGAGAATAGCAGTTGTCGGACCTAATGCCGCCAACTGGGAGGCGCTGGTGGGTAATTACAACGGCATCCCGAAAGACCCGGTGACAGTCCTCGATGGGATAAGGAACAAGGCAGGTGACTGCACTGAGGTACTGTTTGCCGAAGGAAGCGACCTGGCACAGGGGATACACAATCTGCTGCCGATACCGTCATGCTTCCTTCAGACGGATGACGGACGGCAGGGAGCAACGGGTGAATATTATGCAGGCAGGGAAATGAGCGGGGAGCCGCTGTTCGCCAGGATTGATGACAAAATTGATTTTTACTGGGAAAATTATTCGCCGCACCATCTCATGCCTGTCAATGATTTCGGGATACGATGGACGACATTCCTGGTTCCTCCGGTAACGGGGAGATATGTACTGGGAGCGTGGGGGTCATCCGAATATACGGTGATTGTTGAGGGCGATACGCTTATCCGTTACCGCGGAGAGCATCACGCCTTTCATAAGGAGGTCGCCCTTGACCTTATTGCAGGAGAGAAGAAACGGATAGAAATTATCTACAGGAATCATGGCGGAGATGCAGACATGAAGCTGTTATGGGCGCTGCCCCGCGAGAACCTTATCAGTGATGCCGTTGCCATAGCCACTGAGGCTGATGTCATTGTGGCCGTTCTCGGGCTGTCACAGAGGCTTGAGGGGGAGGAGATGGGAATACAGATCGACGGGTTCAGCGGCGGAGACCGTACCAGCCTTAACCTGCCGGCGAACCAGGAAGAACTGCTCTCGGCAATGATCAACACCGGCAAACCGGTGGTGGTGGTCCTGATGAACGGAGGTCCCGTAGCATCACTGCAGGCAGAGGAGAAGGCAGCTGCCGTAATGCTGGCAGGATACCCGGGCGTGGAAGGGGGCAGCGCCGTCGCTGACGTGTTGTTCGGTGACTATAATCCTGCCGGCCGACTGCC
>JALOMM010000235.1 GCA_025455535.1 Bacteroidales bacterium
TCGCCGGCCGACCACCAAGACTCACGCATCACCTCCGGAACATTCAGCTTCGGAACAAACACTATCAGCGCAGACACGTCAGACTACTATCTCAAAGCAATCACGGGAAGCGGCTACGGTTTCGTAGCGACAAACGCAAACACTCATGTCAACTTTTCAGAACAACGCTCACTGTTCAGCCTGAACACAGACTCTTCCCTCGTCATGTTTCCGGAGATGGAATATATATCGAAGATGACGAACTTTGAATACGACATAGAGAACAAGGTCCTTGACATGTGGCAGAGAGGAAGAGATTCCACAACGCTGATGTCAGCCGCCCAGTTGCTCAAAGTGCCTCCCGGCATGGAGGAGAAGCCTACCTTCCTCTCAACCAACAATATGAAGGACACGCTGAAATTTCAGTCAGGTACTGCCTCATACTTCCTGAGAAATGAATATATAAGGGTACAGGGTGTCAATTACATACCTGTTGCCGACGCTCTTATACAACCGGGCGGAGGAGTTTTGTATATCGAAAAGAGAGCCAGGATCAGAGAGACTGACAGTGCCATCGTGGCTGTCAACAACCGGCATCTGATCCATTCAGCAAGGCTGAATATCGAGAGCAGCGCAAATTATTACGGGACAGGCAGCTACGACTACATTGACGAGACAGGGATGCCTCAGGCCATTAACTTCTCGGAGATACGGGTTGACACAATGGCCACCAAAGCACAGGGATATATTCCTGAATCACAGATTTTTATGTTAAGCCCTGCATTTACATTCACGGGTGATGTCTCCCTCCGTTCGGCTGACAGTAACCTGAAGTTTACAGGGGCAGCCGGAATAGTAACCAATTGCAAAAATATCAATAACAGTCCTGTAAAATTCAGTGCTGCAATTGATCCCAAAAATATACTTATACCCATTGATGAAAAACCCAGAGACATCAATGACAATCTTTTGTTCTCAGGTTCATTCATCACCCTTGATTCTTCAGGCGTCTACAGCACCTTCCTCTCAGAGAGAAAGTCATGGAGCGACAACCCGCTGGTGACCTCCAGCGGATTCCTGTTCCACGATAAGGGAGCAGGCAAGTACCGGATAGCATCGCTTAAGAAGCTGTCAGACCTGAGCATGGAAGGCAACATGGTCACTTTCGACAAGAACTTCTGTGTTCTTGGCAGCGAGGGGAAAATAAGTTTCGGAGCTGACTATAACCTGCTGAAGCTGAACAGTGCCGGCCATGTGGTCCATAACACGGAGTCTTCTGAGGTAACAATCCAGTCAATTCTTGGCTTTTCGTTCTTCTTCAGTACCGACGCTTTGAGGCTGATGGCTGACGACATACGGATGGTGCCTACCCTGCGCCCGGTCAACCTGGCATCGGAATTCAATACAAAGGCCATGCGCGACCTTATCGGCGCCGAGGCCGCGAAAGCCGTTGGTGAAGAGCTGCAGCTCTTCGGCGTGGCTCGTACGCTGCCAAAGGAACTCAGTTTTCAGCTTATGCTGAACGATGTGAACCTGAAGTGGAATCAGAACTCTATGTCATTCATATCGGAAGGGAAGATCGGTATCGGCTTTATCGGCGACCAGCCGCTTAACATCTATGTTGACGGATATGTTGAGCTGCAGAGGAAAAGGTCAGGAGACCTGCTGGATATTTACCTGAAAGCCAATAATAATACATGGTACTGGTTCTCCTACTTCAGGGGGGTGCTGATGAGTTACTCATCCAACTCAACATATAATGACCTTCTGACAAACATGAAGGAGAAGGACAGGAAGGATCCCAAGGCTAACGCAAGGGTTCCGTATGAGTTTATGATAGGTCTTCCTGACAGGCTCAGCAGGTTCCTTCGCCGGATGGAGGGCGGAGGGGCTATTGATGAGTTCGGTCAGTAATCATAGCTGTCACCCCTCTTCCTGAATTCAATCACCTCCATATCGCTTATCTTCCCTGCCTCAACGGAGAACCGGAGAAGTGTCATCACCCTGTGCAACCCCTGACGCCCTGCCGCACCAGGATTGATACAGAGCATTTCATGCTTCCTGTCGTAGATAACCTTCACGATGTGTGAGTGGCCGCACACAAAGATCTCAGGTTTGTACTCCCTTATCAGCTCAAGCGACCGTGGTGAATAACGGCCGGGATAGCCACCAATATGTACCATAAGAACTCTCTTCCCTCCTGCCGTGAAACTGATGAACTCCCTTGTCGCACTTCTTACCCTGAAATCATCACAGTTACCCCATACAGCCTTCACCGGCCTGAACGATTCTAGCTCAGTGATGACATCGATATTGCCGGCATCACCTGCATGCCATATCTCGTCAACATCTGCAAAATGCTTGTATACAGCAGGATCAACCCACCCGTGCGTATCAGAAATTACACCAATTCTCATATTGATGAAGCGTAATAATGTGAATGCTAAATTCTATAAATTTGAGCAAAGTAATTCTATCATGCAGTTATTTTATACAACTGACATTTCCGGAACCGCTGCTGTCTTCAGCCGCGAGGAGTCGGGTCATTGCCTCAGGGTCCTCCGGATGCGCAAGGGTGACAGCCTGGTATTCACTGACGGGAAGGGAACTTTTTTTGAAGGAGTGATTGCAGGTGATGATCCCTCAGCAATGAAGGTGACCATTACCGGAGCGAAGGAGGAGACGGGAAAGCGTCACTATAAGCTTCATATGGCCATCTCTCCCCTGAAAAATGAAGACAGACTTGAGTGGTTCATCGAGAAAGCCGTTGAGATCGGAATAGATGAAATCACACCTCTGATATGCACCCGCACTGAAAAGAAAAGAATCAGGAAGGAGAGACTTGAGAACATCATACTGTCGGCGATGAAACAATCAGTCAAGGCCTCTCTTCCCGTGTTGAACGAACCAGTGATTTTCAGCGAAATGGTTAAAAGAGAATTTGGTTGCCGGAAACTTATAGCAACCTGTGACAGTGAGTTTGAACGCAAAGCCGTAAGCGATGCGTTTGCACCTGCTGAAGATCTTCTGATTCTTGCAGGCCCTGAGGGTGACTTCACCAGGGAAGAGGTCATCGCAGCCATGGAGAGAGGCTTCGTTCCCGTTCATTTCGGTCCCAGCAGGCTCAGAACAGAAACAGCAGGCGTTGCCGCCTGCTGCTCAGTCTATCTTGCCAATATCTGACCCTCACTATCCGACAACGAAGTCAAATACACTCGTAAGAGCCTTGGCCTTAACATTGTAAAAATATCAAATAATTGAGTAAACAGATTATAGGCAACTCTTATCTCTGTGACTTTGCACTTCCTGCTCCCGCACTTGGGACAGGTGTACTTAAGCATAGGATATTCATTTTTCATCTTTTCCTTCTTTTTTGTTTTCCTTCTTTGCCTGTAACCTTCCCGACCTGCGCAGTGCCTGGTCAAGTATCCACTCAATCTGACCGTTGGTGCTGCGAAACTCATCAGAGGCCCATTTCTCGATGGCACTCAGCTTG
>JALOMM010000236.1 GCA_025455535.1 Bacteroidales bacterium
CCCTTTCTCAGCCATGACGCCGGGCAATAGAGCCTGTGCTGAGGGCCTATCTCCCAGTATCTCCCCAGGTTGTTCCCGTTGATCCAGACAAAGCCCCTGATGAAATTTGTCATGTCAATGAATGTGTCGGCGGGATCATCGACATAAAAAGTGCCCCTGAAAAAGACACCCGGTTTGTCAGTCTGAGATCCTGTTGCTTTCAGACCTGTCACAAACGGTTCATCCATCGGGAAGCCGTATACATTCCAGTTCATAAGGGTCATGCCGTTAAGTACCACCCTGTCGGTTATCCCCTTGCGGTCAATCATGGCATTGGCGAAGTTTATGCGGCCCATCCCCTCGACGAATATCTCCAGGAGCGGATCCTTTGCTTCGGTACGGGGCAGTTCTATTGAATTGATGCCCAGTCTCCTGTCGAGCGTGCCGACAAACGCTCCGTTCAGGAAGACCGTGGCATAGTCATGAATGTCAATTACCATGAGTTTGCCGCTCTTATGCCCAATGAGCCTTGTTGAATAGAGCATGAAACCGTAGTCCTGACCGAACGACTCGAACGGCTCAGGCTGTACCGAACGGATGGGAGCCGGAAGATTGTCCCATACAGAGGTGAAGGGGGTAAGGGTGATTTCAGGGAGGGTCATGACAGGCACCGGATCAGGGACAGGAGGCAGCTTAGCCTTCTTTGGCAGGTATGATCCTATGAGCCTGCGCAGGGCATAGTATTTTGGCGTTGCTCTTCCCTGTTCATCTATCGGGGCGTCATAGTCATAGCTGGTAATGTCAGGTTCATAACCTTTACCTCCCGAGTTTGCTCCGGCAGTAAAGCCGAAGTTGGTGCCACCGTGAATCACGTACAGGTTGAATGATTTACCGGTGTCCATAAGAAACTTCACTTCGCGAAGCAGTGAGGCTGTGTCAGGCCTGGCCCAGTCTTCACCCCAGTGGGTCAGCCACCCCGGATATGTCTCGCTGGAGAAGACAGGTACCCCAGGGTTCATCTTCCGTGCCAGCTCGAAGTCAGCTTCACCGGACCCGGAGTCCAGTCCAACGGCACAGCCGGGCAGGGTCCCTGCCTCGAGCATGTATGTCGTCGGACCGTCGCCTGTAAAGAAGGGTACATCAATATCGTAACTTTCCCATATTTCCTTCAGGGCTGTCATGTAACCGCGGTCATTGCCATAGCTTCCGTACTCATTCTCAATCTGTATCATCAGCACCGGGCCGCCATTGGTGATAAGGTGTGGACGGAGCACATCAGCCAGGCGGGAGAGATATCTTTCTGCAGCCTTCATATAGACGGGGTCAAGACATCTTACCTTTATCTCAGGTGTACGGAGAAGATAGGGTGGGATACCTCCGAACTCCCATTCGGCGCATACATAGGGACCGGGTCTGATAATAACCCACATCCCCTCCTCCTGTGCAATGGTTATGAATTCTGAAATGTCACGGTTGCCGGTGTGAAAGTCATAGATGCCCTCCTGTGCCTCATGATGGTTCCAGAAGAGATATGCCGAGACCGTGTTGCACCCCATTGCTTTTGTCATCTGTATGCGGTGACGCCAGTATTCGGCCGGAATGCGGCCCGGGTGCAACTCACCGCTGATGATCCGGAACGGACTGCCGTCAAGCAGGAATTCATCACCGCCGAGGGAGAAGGTATGCCGGCCCGTGTTGTTCTGACTGAAGGAGATTGTACAGGTAAGCAATGACACAAAAAGTATCATTACTGGCAAGGCGGATCGATGCATCATGTCAGTTATATCAGGATATTATATGTTAGTTCTTCAGATCAGGCCGACTCTTCTCCCAGGCAGGAAGGATCTGCTTTTTGAATTCTTCCTTTTGCCTGATAAGGGTTTCCATATCGAGCCCTATCGCTTTCTGAGCTTTCTCCTTCGTGGAGAGGTCAGGGACCAATACCTCTTTGACTCCCATGCTCTGCAGCATGGCCGTCAGCCCGATCCTTGCCTCCAGTGCCCTCATGATACCGTTACTGAGGACCGAGGCAGATTCGAGCGGTGCATGGAATGATCCGCCGTGACTGGCGGCGATAAAATCCCATCTCCACTGTGCCTGTCTTATCAGTGCCAGGACAGGCTTCATGGCCTCCTCTGTTGCTCCCGCATCCCATGCGGCTTTGGCCTCGTAATGAGCTGTGACAAGTATCTCTTCAAGGTAGTGTCTGAGAGCTGCGATCTTGTCCTGACGTTCATAGACATTGTTTCTGAGTTCCTCCTCGCTCTGCCTGTGGCAAACTGCGCATGTGCTGGCTATCATGTTCAGAGGGCTCTGTACGTGGTGGCTAGTGAATTTAACCCCTCCTTCGCTCACATAGGGCATGTGACAGTCAGCACAGGCAACGCCTCTCTGACTGTGAATGCCAAGTTTGAACAGCTCATAATCGGGGTGTTGCGCTTTTAACATAGGGGCCTTGCTGACTGCATGGATCCAGTCGGAGAAACCGTAACTGTCATAATAGCTCTCCATCTCGCTGACAGTCATCCCATTGTCCCACGGAAATGTAAGATATTTACCGTCTCCCCTGAAATAATACTCCACATGGCACTGTGCACAGACGAGGCTGCGCATTTCCTGGTGGCCGGCATCAGCGATGTTTTTTCCCTGTCTTTCATAAGCCTCTTTCAGGGCGGGTCTGGTGATGGTCAGTACCATCGTTTCATTATCATGACAGTCTGCGCATCCTATCGGATTATTCATCTCCGGTCCGAGGGCTGCCCACGTCGATTTATAAAAGCTCTCTATACCAATCTTTTCCATCATCCTGGGAACGTCAGGACTCTTGCATGCCCAGCATGTGCCGGGCTGCGGTCCGGCATCAGGAGTCATGGGGGCGCCGGTGCGGAGGGTATTTTTTATATCCTCCACCGCCCAGAAGTGTCCTCTCGCCTGGGAATAATCCTTTGAGAAAGCATATCCTGCCCACAGAACAGCCAGTTCAGGATCAGTTTCAAGAGCATCAATGGGTTTGTTTCCGGCGTGTTTACTCCTGAAGGAAGTATCGGCAGTCTGAAGAAAGGTTCTGTACTCACGCGGATAAAACTTACCCCATTTGCTGTTGTCTGACTCAAAAGGCTGCAGGTCTGTGGGAGGGCGGTATGCATATTTAGCTTCGCTGCGTCTCTCCACGATCGATGAAGCAAGTATGCCGAGAAAAAATACAACTACCGTTGTTGCCAGG
>JALOMM010000237.1 GCA_025455535.1 Bacteroidales bacterium
CTTCATCTCCGGTATCTTCGACAGAGTTGATGATCATGAACTTCCATCCCTTATGGGTAAAGCTGTAGTATGTCTCGCCAAGTCTCTTTTCGTAAATCTTCTCTCCGTATTCAGGGTGTGCGGGGTCAGCTCCGCTGCGACCGTATAATCCGTAGATCTCATGATTGCCCATGGTGTTATAGACGGGCATCTCAGCTTTCCGTATGGTCTTCAGATAAAGGTTGTACAATGAGTCCGCGCGGTCATACTGGGCTGCAAGAGCGTCCATTATTAGATCACCCCCCGCAATGATGAAGTCCGGCTTGAGATCATTGATGGTATCGAGGGCCTTTTCGAAGCCGGCCACCGCATTCAGCTCCGGCTGAAGATGAATGTCGGTGACGAATGCCATGCTGAAGGCATCCTTGTCAACCTTGTCTCTCTTGCATCCCGTATCCGAGAAGATGAGAATCAATACGATTATTTTTATCGGAACCAGGTAATAAAGTGGTTTTTTGAACATATTGCCTCCAGGTTTTATATTAGTTTCTTTCATTTTACAGCCTCCCATCCATAGTCAACATACTTCCAGCTGAAGTCGTCGCGGGTAAAGGTAAGGTAAAGGAAGCCCTCCTCAAAAATCAGGTAGGGACCCCACCACGATGAGCCCGAAACGGCACCCCCGGTAATAAAGTGAATGCCGTCAGCAAGGTCATCCTCGACAAAGTGATGATGCCCCTGCAGAACAAGCTTAAGATTATAACCGCTGAAGAGTTCAAGTATCTCATCGGCGTTTGTCACAAACCTTGATGCCTGATCAACGCCGCCGTAATCGAGGTAGATACTGGCCAGGGTACTTCTGAAAGGGATATGTGTGGCGATCACCAGGGGAGTGGCCTTGTCCGTCGCCCTAAGCTCTTCCTTAATCCAGTCAATCTGCTGAGAATCAATAAATCCCTTGTAAGACCCTTCACCGTTATCTTCCGCAGAATTCAGGACCATGAACTTCCATCCCTGATGTGTGAACGCATAATAAGATTCACCTATTCTTTGAGTATACATCTTTTCTCCGTACTCAGGATCCGACGGGTCAGCTCCTCCTGAGCCTTCAATACCGAATATGTCATGGTTGCCCATGGTGTTGTAAACGGGCATGCCGGCTGTCGTTATAACCTGATTATAGAGATCGAAGAGAGAGGATGCCCTCTCATAATCCACGGCCAGAGCATCCATTACAAGGTCACCTCCTGTCATGATAAAATCAGGCTTCAGGCCATTGGCTGCCTCAATGGCCATCGTAAATCCCTCAACAGCTTCTCTTTCAGGCTGCAAATGGATATCAGTCATGAAGGCAACGCTGAAAAGAATTTCCTTGTTTTCTTCCTTACAACCTGCTAATAACAGCAGAAAAGCAACAAGAAGGGTTTTTACACTATTTATTAAACCGGATCGCATTCCCTGTAAGCCTCAATCACTCTCTTTTCTCCCTCCATGCCTTTTACGCTCTTACCGTGCTCCATACATATCACCCCCTCATAATCGCGTGAACGGAGATATTTAAAGATATTCCTGTAATTTATCTCTCCCGTTCCGGGCTCATTACGGCCCGGATTGTCTCCGCAGTGAAAGGCAGCTATCTGGTCCCAGCAAGCTTCGATATTTGGTATCAGGTTGCCTTCCGTTATCTGCTGATGATACATATCTTCAACAATCTTTACCGACTGATTGTTTACAGCGGCACATATCTGGTATGCCTGCGGCATCTGGGTAAGATAAAGGCCAGGGTGATCCCTCAGGGTGTTCAGAGGCTCAATGACAATGGTTATCCCCTCCGGCTCCGCAAACTCTGCACAGTATTTCAGGTTTTCAATGACATTGGACCTCTGGTAGTCAGGATGAAGTCTCTCGTCATAGCGTCCGGGAACCACCAGGGCACTCTTGAACCCGGTGCGTCTGCCTATCTCAACAGCCTTTTTCATCAACCCCCCAATCATCTCTCTCACCTCCGGATCATCCAGAACAAATGACTTTTTTGAGAAATCAGCATACAGCACCCATGGACCCATCATCATGCCCAGCCGGTGCAATTCACCGGCAATACGGTCCTGATCAGCCTCCGGCCTGCCCGGAAAACCATTGTCGAACAGTGCCCTGAACCCCATGTCATACATGAACTTTATCTCATCAAGTGGGTCTTTGCTTCCTGAAAGTTCAGGAAAAGCGCCCAGTGACGGTGCATAGCGGAGAGTGAAAGGCTTTTCGGCATCCGGAATAACTGCACTAGAACTTCTTCCGCTGAGTAATGCAGGTGCAGCAAAGAGTGCAGCCCCTGCTGCGGCAGCTGTCGTCAGGAAGCTGCGGCGGGAACTTTTGTTGTTCATAATATGTCTTCTTTAGTTATTGTCCGGGTACAGCCACACTCCTTGGAATATCGACCGTGCCCATCTCAAATACTTTCGGTCCCAGTTTAAGCTCGGAGTTCATCATCTCATCCCATGTCACTATCTTGCCGGTATATGCCGAGACGCGACCCATGATGCCTGACATCGTCGATATGGCGACGAACTCAGCCTCATTAAGCGGTTTGGCAGTGCGTATGGCAGTGACGAAGTCGATATGCTCCTGATCATACGGAGATATGGCAAGATCCGTTGTCATCTTCCCTTCTGCATCGAGGAGATACCCGTCATATTTCCATATCTCGTTACCTGCCGGGTCCCATATGGTGTTCTGACAGTTGCTGGCGCCATTGGTGCCCTGTATCCATTCCGAGACATTGTTCTCGCATCCGTTTATCTGGCGGCACATGCTGTGAACATGCATGCCCCCCTCATATATGAAGTCAGTACTGAAGAAGTCATACTGGTCACCTGTCGGCCTGCGGTGACGTGCTCCCATGGATACTGCTGACACAGGCTTCTTGCCTGTAAACCAGTTAACGACATCAATGTTGTGAACGTGCTGCTCAACAATATGGTCTCCCGAAAGCCAGCACCAGTTGACCCAGTCACGGATCATATACTCCATGTCAGACCATGACGGATTAGGATCGCGGTACCAGAGCTGTCCCTGGTTCCAGTAACAGTTTGCAGCAACTATGTCTCCTATCATCCCTTCCTGAACCTTCACCCAGTTGGCAACATAATCATGCTGGTGGTGCCTCTGTGTTCCGGTGACGACGCA
>JALOMM010000039.1 GCA_025455535.1 Bacteroidales bacterium
AGGCTGAAGCATCATAACCATCCCCAAAATCGTGGATGGACCTCCAGGTACAGGCCCTGGGATATGAAATACCGAGAAGAGTTCTGCACCAAGCAGGAGGCTATGTCAAGGGAAAAACAGCTCAAATCCGCTAAGGGCAGACAATTCATCAAATCTATTATACATCCATAAAGACTCAGTTGGTTCAGTCCACCAGCTGGCGGACGTGTCCGGCTACTTGCGGATGACAGGCACTCGTCCGCCATCCGGCGGAAGAGGTCACTGGTTCGCCTGTCCGCCCCCCGGCGGAATCCCAGTACGCCCCACAACTTCCTGAGAGGGCTCATATGGTTGACTCCGCCAACCGGCGGATCGGCGGGAGGCGGTTCTTTTAAAACAGCCTCAATACTGGCAACAGCATATTTCTTTTTCATTTGTTTTTAGGTATATTTACAGACAACCTGCCTGTTAATGAAGGGAAAAAGCATATGCAACCGGCGCATGCACTACCTGTCATGCCTCTTAATGATGCTCTGCCTGTCATGGCTCCCCTCTGCAGCTCAGTATCTCCCCTTTAAAGAATACACATCCGACGACGGCCTCCTGCAGGCTGAACATCACAGGATGATAATAGACAGCCGGGGATACCTGTGGCGACCCACAAAAAGCGGACTTATCTGCTATGACGGCAATACCTTCACCGCATACACCCGTAAAGACGGCCTGCCGTCAAATACTGTCCATTCTGTGTTTGAAGACACAGACGGTACCATATGGGCATCGTCAAAAGAGGGGTTATCACGCTTCAACGGAAAACGATTCCGCTTCTACCCCTGCCCGGATACGGTGTTTGCATCTGGTGTCGGCTTCAAATGCCTGGCCGAAAAGCCAGGAGCATTTTTCCTCGACGGAACCAATCAGCAAAATCAAACAAGCATCATCTACTTTGACAACGGCAAATACTATGATTATACTTCTTCATCTCCTGCTCTCCGCGGAAAAGAGCTGAGTGCGCAACAGTACACCCCGGATGATTCCACACTTTATCTCCAGAACCGTCAGGAACAGCTCTTCAGGTACCGCAATAAAAGGCTGGAACTTCTGTATGACAAGCCGGCAGTAGAATTCATTACGGATGGTGATCTCAGGGTCCGCTCAAATAATAAGCTTTTCAGATATGACGGTGAAAGATGGAACCTGTATACTCAGAATGAACCATCAGAACTATCTGAATTTTTAGGACGATTCTATGATAATCCCGATACACTTCTCCGCATTCTCACAGGCAACACAATGAACCTGAAATGGGAGTACGGCAATATTGCCCAGCATATTAATGATCCGCAGGGTGTGCTCTGGCTGGCTACGGCATCATGGATATACAGGCTTGTGAGTGATGCCTTTGTAGAGTATGATGTGCGCAGCGGACTGATGGAGAGCCCGTCAGCCATCTTTGCCGACCCGATAAAGGGGCTCTGGATAGGGTCATTCAGCGGCAAGCTCCAGTACTTTGACGGAGAAAAATTCTTCTCCAGAAACGACTTTCGCGGTGCTTTAAGCGGTATACCTTCATTTTTCAGGGGAAGCACCACAGGTTCAGACGGAAAGGTGCTAATATCAACAGGTTCAGATGTCATATCATGGGACGGAAAGAATTTCAGAAGGACTGACTTGCTTCCGGAATCGGAACAGGTTTGCATAATATACGAAGATCCGGCAGACAAGACGATATTCATTGGCACAGGCAATGGATTATATCATTCCCGGAGAGATACTGTCATTCTGTATGATGAAATGACTGCTCCCTACTTTGGCGTAGCCGAGGGCATAGTCAGGGATAATAACGGCAATTTCTGGATTGCCAGCCAGAAAAGCATGGTCTTTTTCGACGGCGAAAGATTCACTCCTTTCCTCTCTTCTGCCGATCCCTCGGCTCAGTGCTGGGGAGTTATTAAAGACAACAACGGTAATATCTGGAGCGTAGGCTCAGACGGATTGTTTATCTGTGACCCGGATGCCCCGGCATTCATGCCGGCCCTCCCTGAGGCAGAAAACCTTCCGGCCAATGTCATCCGCGACATCGGCGGCAGGAAGCTGCTGGTGGGAAGGATGTCAGACATCTGCCTGATTGACCTTGATAAATATTATTCCGGGGACAGGGATTATTACACCATCCTTGGCCGCAACCAGGGCTACAGGGGCTTCGACTGCCAGGACAACGGCATCATACAGGACAGTGACGGATACTGGTGGCTGCTGACATCAAATAAACTCATCAGGTTTGACCCTGGCAAAATACAAAAACACGAGAACCCCCCGCAAACACATATCACACGTATTGAATATCTGAACGACAGCCTGGCATGGGTCTCAGTGCTTGACACTGCCCTCTTCTACAGAACGGGAAATGAGGTCACCATCCCCAGGGGGATCAATGACGTGAGGATAAGTTATGTCGGCATATACGCTAGAAATCCGGATGGAGTCACCTACCAGTACAGACTTATCGGCCACAGGAATTTCCCGCCGCAGACAACCAGCCAGCGGTCGGTTACCTTTAATGATATCAGGCCCGGCCGATACACCTTTGAGCTTCATGCATCAAACGCCGACGGGGTCATGACCGCGCAGCCAGAAACCATATTCTTCACAGTTGCTCCTGCCATTATCAGGACAAGGGGGTCCATTGCGCTAATGTCACTCGCTGCTATAGCTATAAGCATTGTAATTGCATTCGGCATACGCCGCAGCGTGCTTCAAAAGAAGGTTCAGACCGCCAGGCAACAGGCTGAAAGCTACCGGCTCCAGCTGAATTCGGTAATAAGACAGTTTGACCCGCATTTTACTTTTAACGCAGTGAGCTCCGTAGGCTCCCTGATAATGAAGGGGGAAAAAGAAAAGGCCTATGAATATTTCATCAAACTGTCAGGCCTCCTGAGATCAGTGCTTACTGACAGCTCGTCATTGCTTAAGCCCCTCTCTGAGGAGATTGAGTTCGTAACGAGGTACTGCGAGCTTCAGAAGCTGCGCTTCGGCAAAAGATTCGACTATGAGATAAAAGTTGATCAAAACGTCGAGGGCGGCATCACCGTACCAAAAATGATAATACAGTCATTTGCGGAGAATGCCGTTAAACACGGACTTGAAAACAAAAAGGGAAACGGACGTATTGTCATTGAAATAAACAAAACCGGGAGAGGAATAGAAATTACTGTAAAAGATAACGGCATCGGCCGTAAGGCTGCGACTGAACTAAGGACAGGCGGCAGCGGGGTGGGGCTTAAAAACATTGCCAGCCTTATCGAAACGGTCAACAGATTCAACAATGAAAAGATAACATTTGAACTGACCGACCTGTTTGAAGAGGGAGAGCCGTCGGGCACAATGGTCAGAATCTTTCTGCCTGACAGTTACAATTTTGATCTCTCTTTAAAATGACCTCCCGATTAAAAGACAAAGTGTATGAATAACAAGCCTGTAAAAACAGTTATCATAGAAGACGAACCTGAGTCACTTGAGCTCTTCATCGTACTTCTGGAAGCCACCGGACTGGCTGAAGCAACTGCTTACACCACAAATCCGTTTAATGCCATTGAACTGGTTACCAGACACAATCCCGACATTCTGTTCCTCGATATAAAAATGCCGGGAATGACAGGCTTCGACATCCTCAACGAGCTGAAGTCAAAAAGCAACATCAGGCCCCATGTTGTATTCACAACGGCACATGACGAATATGCCATCAAGGCCTTCGAATATGCGGCATTCGATTATCTTCTCAAACCTATTGACCCCGATCGTCTCAGGGAGACCCTTACCCGTTTCATTAATTCCGGTGCCACTGACTATGCGGCTTCGGTTTCGAAGCTGTCTGAAGAGGAAAAGTTTCTGATTTTCAGGGGAGTCTCAGGAGCTGTCTTCGTCGATCCTGCAGAGATAGTATTCATCACCGCTGACGGTAACTATTCAACCTTCCATTTCTCGTCCGGACGGACAGAGACCGTGACATCACAGCTGGGCACCATTGAAGAAAAACTGGGAGACAGATTTTACCGGGCCGACAGATCATGCATCATAAACACCACCTGCCTTGCGCGTGTGGACACGAGGCTGCAGCAATGCGTACTTGTAAGAGGAGAAAAAGAGTTCCGCTGTGATATATCGCGTGACAGAATCAAACAGCTTATGGATCATATGAAGTCAAGAATAATTGACGTCTGAGGCAAAAACCGACGGATCCGTTACCGGCTAAAACAGCCAATCCATACATTAGAACTGCCTGTTCGTACAATGGCCGATGAAATGCTTTGATTGAAGCAATCAGATTACAATCTTTACACTGATCAGACAACCCTTTGAAGACAGTCAGGGTTACTTTTACAATAAAATGACAGGTGGTTCTTCCCCCCATTTGCCTGTCAAGCCACACAGATCAGGATGCCCAGATGCATCAGACAAAGGTCTGTGTGGCATTTTTTTATACGGCCAGAGGTACTGTTGTCAGAACTCTATTTTCATTACCCACACATGATCAGACGGAGGATTGTTCCTGATGCCGGCAGGTATATTTATGGTGAAGGAGTCTGTCCCGTTTTTCCAGGTGCATCGAGCTCCTGAGCCGGGTACCGTCACCTTCGCTCCCGCGGGGATCACAAGTCCTTTCATGGTCACCTGCGCAGGCATCGCCTCCCCTTCATCAGCCATGTAAAAGACGTACCATGTCTTCTCCCCCTTCCTGTTTATGCACACCTTGCCGTCCTTGTAAGGGGCCATAGCCCTGGTGCCGTAAATAGCCTCCGAGTTGGTCTTCATCCACCTACCCATCTCACTCAGCAGCCCGTAGGCTCCCTCAGGCCACCTTCCGTCAGGTCCCGGTGCGATATTCAGCAGCAGGTTTCCCCCCTTGACAACAATGTCAACCAGGAGCTGCACCCCCTCGCGTCCGGTCATGAACTTCGGATCAGGAACCCATGACCATCCTCCCCCTGCAATGATACATGACTCCCAGGGATAGGGCAGCGCCTTCTCAGGAACCCTGTTCTCAGGGGTAAGATAATTCTGGTTCTTGCCATAAACCGCCCTGTCGACGACGATGAGCCCCGGCTGCTTCTCCCTTGCCTTTGCAACCAGCTCGTCCATCCTTATATCCTGGCTCTGAATGCGTGAAAACTTATATGAGGGCGAGGTAACGTAAGCCATCACCTCATCATTTGTCATCTTCTGCACCCATCCGCCGTCAAGCCACAGAATATCCATAGGGCCGTACTCCCCTCCCATCAGCTCCATGATCTGACCGTGAGTGAACTGCACAAAATCCTCCCACCGCTCAGGGTACTCTTTGATGCTGTAGTTTACATTTCTGTCAGGTGTTGCGAAGTTAGGCCACCAGTAGTTTTCATTGTGCCAGTCAGGCTTCGAGAAGTAGGCTCCTGTCCAGAATCCCTTTTCCCTGAAAACCCTGAATATCTCTTTTGTGACGTCAGCCTTCGGGTTGACGCTGAAGGGACACTCCGGATCCGTTATTTTATAGTCAGTCAGTTTGGTGTCAAACATTGAAAAGCCGTCATGATGCTTTGTCGTGAAGACAACATATTTCATCCCGGCATCTGCTGCCGCCTCCGCCCATTTTTCCGGATCAAAGCCGACCGGATTGAAAGAGAGCTTCAACGCCTCGTACTGTTTCTTATATTCTGTGTAATCAGGGTTCTTACGCCTGCACCATCCTTCATCCTCGGCACATATAGACCATGATTCCACAATGCCCCACTGACTGTATGGGCCCCAGTGCATCAGAAGCCCGAACTTCATATCCTGCCATTGCTCAAGCTTCTGCAACACCAGCGGATCAGTCTCAGGGACATACCTCTCATCATCATGCTGAGCCCTGAGCCCGCCCAGGCTGATGACAAACATTAAAACCACGGCATATATTTTCATAGTCACACCTGTTATTCCAGTTTAAGTTTACCGCTGAGAGAGAGGCCCACCACTGTCATCTTCTCATCAAGCACCTCTTCGGGCACTTTAATGAACCAGACCCCGGCATGGCTGCTCCATGAGGGTCTGAGAAACTCCTTCACCTCAAGAGAGGTTCCGTTTCCGATCACAACCGCCTTGTTAATCCTGTTTTTAACCCCTTCAAGCATGAGCTCACCGCCGGCATCACCGGTAAAGAAGAGGTATACCATCGTGCTGTCCCGGTTCATGGTTGACGGTCCGTCAAAGTGACCCTCGGGCAGTCCTGCCCTGGTGCCGTAAATGGCTTCTTTGTGCTTTGAGGTCCATCGGCCGAGGTCTCTCAGCACCTGCTGCTGCTCCTCCGGTATGGTGCCGTCAGGCTCAGGGCCTATGTCAAGAAGAAGGTTGCCTCCCATGCCAATGCATTCGGCAAATATGCGTATCACCTGAAGTGAGCTTTTGTAGTTTGTGTCATTGCCCTGATAGCCCCATGAATCATTTATTGTCATGCATAGCTCCCAGTGTTTGTCTGCCGGCCGCTTTGAAGGAAGACCCTGTTCCGGCGTGGCATAATCGCCATACCCTGCCAGGCGTGAATTAATGATGGCCGATGGATTGTGATCGAGTATCATCTTTCTTATCTCCGGCGCCCTCCACCTTTCTGCACTCTGTTCCCAGTCGCCGTCAAACCAGTAAAGATCAGGGCTGAACTCCCTGGCGATCTCATTTATCTGCCCGTGATTGAACTTTACAAACCTCTCCCACCTTGCAGAATCGGATTCATATCTCTTCTCCCTTCCTGTGAAATTAGGATAGTCAGGATGTGACCAGTCAAGGAGTGAATAATACAGCCCGACCTTCAGGTCTGCCTTACGGAGCGCCCTGACAAAGGGTTTGATCAGGTCACGCTCTGCCGGGGTGGAGTCAACCACGTTAAGCCTGCTCAGCTTTGTGTCCCAGAGGGCGACACCGTCATGATGCTTTGTTGTCAGCACGGCATATTTCGCTCCGCTCTCCCTGATGAGCCTTACCCATGCCTCAGGGTCATACGAGGAGGCAGTAAAGCCGTTGAGCTGTTTCATATACTCATCATAGGGAATGTATCCGTTAAAGAAAGACCATGACTCATCGATGCCGTTCACCGAATAGATGCCCCAGTGGATAAAAATGCCAAGCCTTGCATTCTCAAACCATTCCATCTTGCTTTCGCTTTTCTGCTGTGCGCCGGCCGTAACGGCAACAAGGACAAACAGTAACACAACAAGGAATTTTTTGCCTTTCTTACTCTCCTTAAGATTCATGATTGTCAGGGTTTTATTCAGGAAAAATCAAATCCGGAAATGTATGCCGGGTTATCGTAAAACTTCTCCTTTTCACTTTCCGTCACTCCGGAGAAGGAGGCATATACCAGTCCGGGCTTCGCATTCAGCATCCTGTTAAGCATGCCCATCCTTCTGTTGGTTCTCAGAGTCTCATACAGTTCAGAATGATCATCGAGCCATGTCAGAGCCGTATGATATCCCTCCTCCGCACATACGGCCTCAAAGAGATCGGGAAGGTGATCTTCATACCCTTTGCGGCAGTAGATTGCCCCCAGCACCAGATACCTGAATTTGCCCGGGTTGAACAGCCTCCGGAAGAAAGGCGTTGCAGGCAGTACTTTCATTATCATCCAGCCCCAGACACCGGGAATATTTACCACCCTGTATTCTGCCGGGATAGCGCAGACACCCGCAATGATCTCATTGCCTTTTCTCTTTACATAATACCTGTTCCTGTAGAATGAGAACTCATCTGTGTAGAAACAGTAGTCAGCATATTGTCGTGCGAGCAGGCGTGACATCTCCGGCTGCCCTTCCGGTGCGAGCAAGGCGACCGACCGGTCGCTGCGGGGGCTGAAGCGGCTGAAAGCGACAGTCAGGAACGAGCGGATATACTCATAACCGGCCTGGTGTATCAGGTTTTTAGACCTCTCGTTCTTGCTCTCGATATAGGCATACATGACATGCGGACACTCCGGCTGTGAATGATCATGCTCCGGGTGATGGCCGGGACCTCTGAACATAGACAGAAGGTTGTGTTTGAACCCCTCTTCCACATGAGACAGCCGCTGGCCTCTTCCCCCCGGTGTCCCTGCAGTCTGGAAAGCGCTCTGTATGGCAAGGTAACGGAGATATGTCGAATCATACTCCCTGCCGCAGCCCTGGGTCTTCCTGCGGCAAAGCCCAACCACTCCCATCAGGCTGCTCTTCTTGTAAAGGGCAAGAAAATAAAGACTGTCACCATAGGCGCCTGCCTTTTCGGAGATGTTGTGTATCGTCCAGCGCATCCCCCCTTCGGATCCCTGAACGGTCTTCTCCAGCAACGCGGTGATATCTTCATTGATCGAGTCAACCTTCTTCAGCTCCAGTCTTTTATAATCAAGTATGTTGGCGTGTTCCATCAGGCAGGTCTGTGTTTGCTATTTTACGATTCGCAGAAGCGCCTGAGCCACCAGAAGGTCCTCAGGAGTGGTAATCTTGATGTTCTCCCTGTTGCCGTGGGTAAGGTGTATGGTGACCCCTGAGGCCTCTGCAACAGTGGCGTCATCGGTGAAGGATGGGTCAAAGGGACGGTCGTATGCCCTCTTTATCAGCCTGCCGTTAAACACCTGCGGGGTCTGTATGAGCCTTACCTCTCCCCTGGGAAAGGGGCGGCTGTCATACCCGGCAAGAAGCCTTACTGAGTCTGCTGGCTCGATAAAAGGAATAGCAGAGCCGAACTCTTCGGCATCAGCAAAGCACCTCCAGACAGTGTCATGGCTTACCAGCGGCCTCACCCCGTCATGAATGGCTACGAGAGACTCCTCGTCCACTGCACCGAGGCCTGCTTTTACGGAATGGAATCGCTCCTCCCCGCCCGGCACAACCCGGTGACTTATGCCAAATGAGTGCTCCGTGACAAGGGTTTGCCAGAGTGGAATATGTTCTTCGGGCAGCACTACAATCAGTGCAATGTGTTTGTCAAAGGTGAAGAAACGCTCGATTGTGTGCATCAGCAGCGG
Source organism: Bacteroidales bacterium (assembly GCA_025455535.1). GTDB lineage: Bacteria > Bacteroidota > Bacteroidia > Bacteroidales > VadinHA17 > SR-FBR-E99. Next base: position 8,981 of record JALOMM010000039.1, read on the forward strand.
CCTGCCCTCGAGAAGTAGGAACTGTTTCGGAACCGAGGATCTCATCCTCAGTCCGCTTCCGCCTGCAACTATTACACAGTACTTTTTCACCCTTCTCCATTTGTCATGAGGGTCACCCAATGCTATGAGAGCTCCCGGAGTGCTATTCTCTCATATACAGATAGCGTTTGATGCTCTTCTTCGGCGTTTTTGCAAACTCCTCAGGATGTATCCGGAACTTCGTCACAGCCATATATTCCGGCAGGTGGTTATTGACATCCTTCCGTATTGTCTCAAGCGCTTCGGGAAGGGTCTCCTCAGTTATGCCGTCCTTGTTAAGCTGCTCATAATCAGGAAATATGAGGCCAACAAGCTTATGTTCCTCGGAGATGACGACAGACTCGGTAACGTACCTGTAGTTATTTATCAGTGTCTCTATCTCTTCCGGATATATGTTCTTGCCTGAGGGGCCCAGCAGCATGTTTTTGCTTCTCCCCTTGATATAGATATTGCCATCCTTGTCAATGACGCCCAGGTCTCCGGTATGAAGCCATCCCTCCTCATCAATGACCCCCTTTGTGGCAGCTTCGTTCTTGTAATAGCCAAGCATGACATTATCTCCCCGGAGTATGATCTCCCCGACAATATTTTCCTGGTCCGGAGAGTCTATCTTCACCTCAAGGG
>JALOMM010000040.1 GCA_025455535.1 Bacteroidales bacterium
CTGTTCAACCGTAAGATTCTTGTCGATATAATGCCATGTAATAACCCAGGTGGCCCTGAACTCATCATTTTGTGCATAAGCCGCCAGGCTCAGTAGAAAAGAGACAAGCAGGAGATACAGTTTCTTAATCTGGTTCATAATATTAAATTGAGAGGTGGAAGGTGCAGGGTGGAAGGTGCAAGGTGCAAGGTGCAGGGTGCAGGGTGCAGGGTGCAAGGTGCAAGGTTTATTAAGATGGGATACATACAAACTTCCGTTTCGTCAGTCACACTGGATATTTTTGGCCGGAACTTTCCTTACCTGGACTTCCACGGACTGACAGCAGAAATAAATGTAGCAAACACGGAAAATTACGGAAAACGGCCGACTTAAGCAAGAAAAACCGGTAAAATCGGCACTTGCACAATGATGAAATTCTCTTTTCAGGAAGCAGTTAACTATACCAATCCTGCAAAGCCCATGAAAGCCAGTGCAAGGATGCCTGCTGTAATCAGTGAGATGGGAACGCCTTGCATCCCTTTCGGGATATCGGCAAGCTCAAGCTGCTCACGTATGCCTGCGAGTATTATCAGGGCAAGGCCGAAGCCCAGTGCTGTGGCACCGCCGTAGATGACACCGGTAATAAGGTTGTACTCTTTCTGTATGACGAGTATGGCAACACCAAGAACCGCACAGTTGGTAGTTATCAGAGGAAGGAAGATCCCGAGTGCCTGGTAAAGACCCTGACTTATCTTTTTGAGTATTATCTCCACCATCTGAACCAGGGCAGCAATTACCAGGATGAAGGTTATTGTCTGCATGAACCCGATACCCAGCGGCAGCAGTATGTAGGTATAAATAAGATAAGTAACCATGGTGGCAAGAACCATCACAAAAGTCACGGCACCTGACATCCCGATGGCTGTACTTACCTTGTTAGAGACACCAAGGAAGGGGCAGACGCCAAGGAACTGGGCAAGGACAATATTATTGACCAGTATCGCAGATATTATCAGAAGAATATATTCCATGTCAGTCCCTCCCTATGCTTTGTTTATCCTGTTGACAATAACTATAAGATATCCCAGTGCTATGAACGCACCGGGGGCAAGTATGAAAACGAGTATGCCGTCGCCTGAGATGAACTTGAGCCCCATTATGGCGCCACTGCCAAGTATCTCTCTCACAGCCCCCAGAACACCCAGGGCGAGGGTGAAGCCAAGACCCATGCCCGCACCGTCAACGAATGAGGACCACACGCTGTTTTTGCTGGCAAATGCCTCTGCACGGCCCAGCACAATACAGTTAACCACTATCAGCGGGATGAAGATGCCAAGAGTGTCATACAGCGAAGGGACAAAAGCCTGCATCAGCAGGTCAACAATGGTTACAAAGGTGGCGATCACAACAATGAATGCAGGTATCCGGACCTTATCCGGTATAACATTCTGCATCAGTGAGACAACCACATTCGACCCTAACAATACGAAGGTGGTTGCCAGTCCCATGCCGAGGCCGTTCACCGCCGAGGAGGTGGTTGCCAGGGTAGGACAGGCTCCCAGAACAAGCACCAGTATAGGGTTCTCCCTGAGAATTCCCTTTGAAAAGTTCTTCATCTGGTTCATTTCAGCCCTCCTTTCTCAAATGTGTTGTATGCCCGCTGCACTCCGTCACAGAATGCCCTGGAACTGATCGTTGCAGCTGTGATTGCATCTACCGGTCCCCCGTCTTTTTTTACTTTCAGTGAGAACTCCGCAGGATTCTTTCCCCTGAACTGGTCTTTGAATGCAGGGTTTTCAGCGGTCCCCTCCGGCACCAGCTTCGTGCCAAGGCCAGGCGTCTCCTTATGCTCAAGGACATTGATGTTGTAAATAGCCCCGTCAGGTGTGAAACCTACCATCAGGCCTATGTGTCCGCTGAATCCCTTTTCGGTATATGATTTAAATGCGTACCCCACCACCTCATCGCCTTTCTTTGCGGGATAGACCTCGAGGCTGTCACCCTCGCCCGTAGGCAGGAGAAACATCCCTGCATTAGGATCGTTGTCAAACTCGGGAACTACCTGTTTAATGGCCTCCAGCTTCTTGTTAAGCAATGATATTTCAATTGGCCCCTTGGTAAACTCATAGACGTATGCCAGGGCTGCCGAAGCTCCGAGTGAAATAAGGGTAAGCGATAACACCATGTTTCTCAGTGTAGATTGCATCTTAGCCATGCCTGACCTCCTTTCCGAACCTGCGTGGTTTGATATACATGTTTAACAGTGGAACAAAGGCATTCATTATCAGTATTGCAAAGGAGACACCCTCAGGATAAGCGCCCCAGGTGCGTATAAGAACCGTTATCACACCTATTCCCGTGCCATAGATGATCATCCCCTTAGGTGTCATGGGCGATGTGACATAATCTGTTGCCATGAAGATCGCTCCCAGCATCATCCCCCCTGTAAGGAGATGGAAGAGGGGATCAGCGAATTTTGTAGGGTCTGCCAGCCACAATATCCCTGTGAAGAGAGCTGCCGACGCCAGCACCGCAACAGGGATGTGCCATGTGATTATCTTCCTCCAGATCATAAAAATGCCTCCCAGTATAAGGGCTGCTGCTGCAATCTCTCCCATTGACCCGCCCATATATCCGTAGAAGAGCTGCATATGAGACGGTACCTTGTCCATCAGCGCTGAGATGCTCTCTCCGTTCTTTACCCCTTCACTGATGATACCGAGCGGCGTAGCGCCGGTGACTGCATCGGTATATCCTGTCTTAAACCCTGAGGGTACCGGCCAGCTGGTCATCTGAACGGGAAAGGAAATCAGCAGGAAGACCCTCCCTACCAGCGCAGGGTTGAAAGGATTGTTTCCGAGTCCGCCGAATGTCATTTTTGCAACACCAATGGAGATGACCGCCCCGATGACAATGATAAACAGCGGAAGATTTGACGGGACGTTGAATGCAAGCAACAACCCGGTCACTATGGCAGAACCATCTGATATCGAGGTTTTTGTCTTCAGAAGATATTTTTGAATCAGGAATTCGGTTGCCACACAGGCCAGCACTGAGGTAAGAGTCACTATAACCGCCCCTGTGCCAAAATAGTAAACTGAGGCTGCCAGTGCCGGCAGAAGGGCAATCACCACACCGAACATCAGCTTGCGGGTGGTCTCGCTGCTCTGCTGATGAGGTGAGGGAGATACGTTCAGGATATTGTTCATTCTGCTTGAAGCTATTTCGTTATTCTTTCGCGAACCATCTTTATAACCGTGGTCTTGCCCAGCCTGATGTAATCGAGCAGGGGCCTCTTCGCCGGACACGTATAGGCGCATGCTCCGCACTCCATGCAGTCTGTAATCTTCTCTGTCTCAGCCTTCTCAAACATAGCCTTCTCAGAGAGGACGGAGAGAAGCCACGGCTCAAGGCCCATGGCGCATGCTGAAGAGCACTTTCCGCACCTGATGCAGGGCATGATCTCATCACGGCGTGATTCAGGCTCCGGGAAAAGGATTATCCCCGAGGTTCCCTTGGTGACGGGCACATCGGTCATCGCAAGAGCCTTGCCCATCATGGGTCCGCCGTTGACAACCTTACCTGTGTCATCCGGCATCCCTCCTGCAGCTTCTATGAGCTTTGCCACAGGGGTTCCTATCCTGACAAGGAAGTTACCCGGCCGGGAGACTGACTTGCCGGTGACGGTGACAACTCTTTCAATAAGGGGCTTGTTCTTCTGAACCGCCTCATAAACAGCGAAGGCTGTTCCCACATTCTGCACCACAACACCCACATCAAGTGGCAGTCCCCCTGACGGCACCTCACGTCCGGTGCATGCCTTTATAAGCTGCTTCTCGCCACCCTGCGGGTATTTGACCTTCAGCGCCACTACCGATATTCCCGCAAAATCCTTTGATAATCCGTCAAGGGTACTGATGGCATCGGGCTTGTTGGCCTCGATACCTATCACCGCCTGTGTCACCCCCAGCGCCTTCATGATGATTGTAACGCCAGTAAGTACTTCGGGACCTTTTTCAATCATCAGCCTGTGGTCGGAGGTCAGGTAGGGCTCACACTCCACGCCGTTGATGATCAGCATGTCACATTTCCTGCCTGACGGGACGGTCATCTTGATATGAGTAGGGAAGGTAGCGCCGCCGAGACCTACGAGGCCGCAATCGCGGCACCGTTCCACTATCTGTTCACGGGTCATGGTGATCTCTTTTACCAGTGTTGCGCTGCGGTCTGTCGTCTCAATCCACTCATCACCCTCCACATCTATTATTATCGCCATCTGTTTGTATCCTGTTGAATCGGCAACAGGCTCAATCTTGCTTACCTTGCCTGATACGGGTGAGTGAATACTGGCCGAGACAAATCCTTTCGCCTCGGCAATAAGCTGCCCTGTCTTCACTGCCGAGCCTTTCTCCACCACCGGTGTCGCCGGGGCGCCTATGTGCTGATTGAGAGGCACAGTGACTGTGGAGGGTAACGGCAGAACTGTTATAGACTTGTCAGCCGTGATCTTGTTCTCGGGCGGATGAATGCCCCCTTTGGGAAATGTCTTGAACACTTTGCGGATGGTTATCAGTTTATCAGATTCTTGTTAATTGACCTCAGTAACTGCATGCCCGGCAGGCTTCTCTTCCTTAACCGGGAAGTTTATCTCAAGGATGGCTCCGGTAGGACATTCGGCCGCACATTTGCGGCATAGCTTGCATTTGAATGAATCAATAAATGCCAGGTTATCGGCCATAGTGATTGCATCATACGGGCATACCTTCAGGCATTTGCCGCAACCGATGCATGCCACAATGCAGGCTTTGCGCGCCGGACCACCCTTATCCTTGTTGACGCATGAGATATAGATCTTGCGGTCTTTGCGGTTTCGTTTCCGGAGCTCAATGATGTTTCGCGGGCATGCCTTGACACAGGCGCCGCATGCCACGCATTTATCATCTATTATCACCGGCAGCTGTGTCACCGGATCCATGTACATCGCATCGAACTTGCAGGATGTCACACAGTCTCCGCAGCCAAGGCAGCCGTAATGACATGCTGTTGTGCCTCCGTACAGCGCATGTGCTACGCGGCAGTTCATTGCCCCGTCGTAGTTGGATGTACGCTGGCTGTGTTCAGGGGTTCCGTTGCATCTTAATACTGCAATCTTCGGTTCCACCGCCACAGGCTGACGGTCAAGGATAACCGCTGCTTTTCCCATGGCCTCAGATCCTCCTACGGGGCAGTTCAGACCCTCAAATGAATCGGACCTGACCAGCACCTCGGAAAAAGCACGGCAGCCGGTGAAGCCGCACCCTCCGCAGTTGGCCCCCGGCAGCACCTCGTTGACAAGGTCAATACGCGGATCTTCCACAACCTTGAACTTCTGGGCAACAACATACAATATCACTGCTGCCAGCAAGCCCAGAAGGCTAAGCATGATGACCGTAAACAAAACAGTGGAACTCATCTGTCAGACCTTTATTTTGAATTCAAATTTCTTTTCAATCCTTTTTCTTGATAGCCAGATCACAAGGTAGCAAATGGCTACTGCAGTGAAAGATATAAGTGCGCACAGAAGCTCACCGGCACCAGCGACGGATGATACTATAAACGCCGTAACCAGTACTGCCAGAGGTAATAAATAACCTATAGCTACAGCCCTGAAACCCTGTGACAGCTCCATCATTACCGTCACCCTCTCTCCGGGTTTGAGATCAGATGCATTATTCACATTGATAATCTTGACCTGTGTATCCCCGACTGAACATACCGACTTCGCATGGCAGCCTGAGCATGCGCTGCCTGCTATTATCTCCACCTCGGCAGTGCCGTCGCCGGTGGTTCTCATTACCACACCCTCGTGGCTTATCGTTTCACCTTTTTGCATCAGCTCTTTATGGAACCGGCAATATTAGCTACTTGGTAAGATATAAAACAGAGCAAAAGTCATACTTTAGGCAGTAGTGGCGAAGGCGGGGAGCTTCAGCTTATTTCGGACCAGGTGTATTTCTTTCCGAAGAGCCTCTTAAGGTTACTCTTCAACACCTGGTTCTCAGGACGTGACAGTTCGGGGTCGTCTGCGAGGATCTCCGCAGCATGTGACCGTGCAAGGTTGAGTATCTGTCCGTCTTTGCCCAGGTCGGCGATTTTGAGATCGAAGGCCAAACCGCTCTGCTGCGTCCCTTCGAGGTCACCTGGGCCGCGCATCCGCAGATCGGTCTCTGCGATCTCGAAGCCATCGTTGGTGGCTACGATTGTGCTGATACGCTCCGTGGCCTCTGCAGAGAGCCTGTGAGAGGTCATGAGGATGCAGAACGACTGGTCGGCACCGCGTCCGACGCGCCCTCTGAGCTGATGAAGCTGTGAGAGCCCGAAACGCTCAGCGCTCTCGATGACCATGACACTTGCATTGGGTATGTCAACCCCCACCTCTATGACAGTGGTTGCCACCATGATCTGCGCCTGCCCGCGGCGAAAGAGGCTCATCGATATTTCCTTGTCTCGCGGCGTCATACGCCCGTGAACCACACTGATACAGTACTGCGGCGGAGGGAAGGCCCGGGCCATGCTCTCCAGACCATCCTCAAGATCTTTGTAATCAAGTGACTCCGACTCCCTGATGAGAGGGTAAACGACGTATATCTGCCTGCCCTCTTCTATCTGACGGCGCATGAAGCCAAACACCTTCTCTCGCTCGGCATCGGTGAAGGTCATAGTCTTTATCGGCTTGCGTCCGGGCGGCATCTCATCAATGACAGAGACGTCAAGGTCACCGTAGAGGGTCATGGCAAGAGTGCGCGGTATGGGGGTGGCCGTCATCACAAGCACATGAGGAGGACAGTCGCTCTTCTGCCAGAGCTTTGCCCGTTGGGCAACGCCAAAACGGTGCTGCTCATCTATTATGACCAGGCCAAGATTAAGATACCTCACATTCTCCTCGATAAGGGCGTGTGTGCCAACAAGAATGCTGATCGAGCCGTCGAGGAGCCCTTTCTCGATACGCTGCCGCTCGCTCCGTTTTGTTGAGCCTGTCAGAAGCGCAACCTCAACATTTATTCCTTCCAGAGATTTGGTAATGGAGTTAAAATGCTGAATGGCAAGTATCTCGGTAGGTGCCATCATGCAGCTCTGGAAACCGTTGTCGGCACCAATAAGCATGCTCATCAGTGCCACCATCGTTTTTCCGCTGCCCACATCACCCTGCAGCAACCTGTTCATCTGTCTGCCGCTGCCAAGATCGGCACGGATCTCTTTTATGACTCTCTTCTGGGCGCTTGTAAGAGTGAAGGGGAGGTTGTTCGTATAAAAGGAGTTAAGCCTCTCTCCGACAACAGAGAACAGAAAACCGTGTGTTATTTTCTCCCTGTTGCCCTTATAGCGCAGCAGGTTCAGCTGAATATAGAACAGCTCTTCAAACTTGAGCCTGAAACGGGCATTTTCAATGTCAAGGTTCGAGTCAGGGAAGTGAATGCGGAAGAGGGCGTCATTGAGACTCATCAGCTTCATCGATCCTGTCAGGGTAGCAGGAAGTGTCTCCGCAAAGCGAAGCGAAGGCTGGGCAAATGCTGTGGACATAAGCTTGGCAATGGCCTTAGAATGAAGGAAGTGATCCTTCATCTTTTCCGTTGTGTTATACTGCGCCTCGAGGGCTGAGCTTACCCTCGCCGCCCTCTTCTCAACCTCCTCAATTTCAGGATGGACGATGTTGAAGGCGCCGCTGAAGAGTGTCGGTTTGCCAAAGATAATGTACTCCCTGTCAATCTTATAGGTATTCAACACCCACCTTTGCCCCTTGAACCAGACCAGCCTGACCATCCCGGTCTCATCATGGAAATCGGCCGTGAGACGCTTCCCTGCGCCACCGCCTTCATTGGAGAATCGTTTTATCACACCCCTGAGCTGCACATACGGCATGTCTGTGTCAAGCTCCCTGACAGTGTAGAAGCGGGTCTTATCAACATACTTGTACGGAAAATAGTAGATCAGGTCCCTGAAAGTAGCGATGCCGGCTTCGGAAGCAAGCAGCTCTGCTCTCCTGGGACCCACACCGGGAAGGAATTTTATCTCACTGTCAGGCAGTTCAGACATCAGTCGACAAAAAAATGATAGTCACCGAAAATAGTTAATTTTGAGCTGCTTTCAAATGACCTGAGTGAGGAAATGAACTTATATCATCCGGTGGCATCTGTCAGACACCTGCTCATATCGCAGAGTACCGCGGGTCACGGCGTGCACAGCCCATTCATTTATGATTTTTTAACATCAGTGATCAGGAATAAAACCGGTGATCATATTGTCAGACATGTTGAACTCCTCAGGAATGAGATGCTCGCTGACAACAGAAGCATCATCGTTACCGATTTAGGGGCAGGTTCTTTGAGAATGAAGGGAGCGGAGCGGAAGGTGAGGGATATAGCCAGGTCGGCAGCACTGCCCGTGAAACAGGCTGCATTGCTTGCCAGGATGGTGCAAGGTTCATGGCACAGGGTACAGGGTGACCGGATAAGGGCTCAGGGCTCAGGGCACAGGGCAAATGGAATCATCCTGGAACTGGGGACATCGCTGGGGATAAGTACCCTGGCGCTGGCACTGGCAGCCCCGGAGCAGAGGGTGGTGACGGTTGAAGGATGCCCGGCATTGGCGGAAATGGCTGCCGCCAACATGGCACGGCACGGAGCCGGTAATGCCACCGTGTTGAACATGGAGTTCAGCGAGGCACTGGAGAAAATCAAGGCTGACGGAGCGGAGGTGTCATTTGCATTTATCGATGGAAACCACAGGGGTGCGGCACTTGCAGAGTATGCAGGAAGTATTGCGGAGACAGGAGAGGAGATGATAATAGTGGCAGACGACATCCGTCTGACAAGGGATATGTACAGCGGATGGAAATCGATTGTCAGGGAGGGGCTGGCCACTGTGTCAATGGAAACACTTCGCTTCGGGATTCTTTTCCGGATAAATGGTATTACACCGGGAAGCTACAGGATCAGGTGTTAACAAAAATTAATAGGAGCGTAAGATATTTATAGATTATTTTAAACTAATTTCGGGACTTTAATAAATCAGGCATGGAGAAGGTCATTGAGATACACAACATTGTAAAGAACTACCAGGTTGGATCAGTAATAGTACGGGCACTGCGCTCGGTTTCATTAAGTATCAATAAGAACGAGTATGTTGCCATAATGGGTCCGTCAGGCTCAGGCAAATCTACGTTAATGAATATCCTCGGGTGTCTCGACACCCCAACAAAAGGTCAGTATATACTGAACGGAACAGACGTCAGCAAGATGGAGGATGACCAGCTTGCCGAGATTCGAAACAAAGAGATCGGATTCGTCTTTCAGACCTTTAACCTTTTGCCAAGATACACTGCCCTTGAGAATGTGACACTGCCTCTCATATATGCAGGAATACCCCGCCATGAAAGGGAGGAGCATGCGAAAAGGACTCTTGATGAGGTGGGTCTTGCCGACAGGATGCACCATAAGCCCAATGAGTTATCGGGCGGACAGAGACAGAGAGTTGCCATCGCAAGGGCCCTCGTAAACACACCTTCGATAATTCTTGCCGATGAACCTACCGGTAACCTTGACAGCAAGACATCATATGATATCATGGGCCTGCTAGACAAGATTC
>JALOMM010000238.1 GCA_025455535.1 Bacteroidales bacterium
TAATCCCAGGTGATCCTGTAATCAGTGCCCTGTGCCTCTGCAGGGACGGCAAGTGAGGGCGCCATGATCAATATCAGTATCCTTCTGACCCTCATTTTACAGGAGCGAATCATAGTATTCAAGGATCGGGATGAGGGTCTCAGCCCTTTTAATATCAGGGCGGATGCCGGTCTGTCTGATAAATTGCTTTACCTCTGTCTCTCTGTCTGCCAGAGCGTTAAGGAGATCTTTCCTGCCGGAGAGCTTTATGATTTCATCGCCTCTGATGATATATGCCTGCTGTGACTCCTCGAATGCGTCATACCTGTTTTCAACGGCTTTTTTGGTGATCTCCTTTTTGTATCTGACGGCCAGAAACAGTCTCCCCTGGTATAGCACATGACCGAATCCAAGCGAGTTGAAGTTCATAAAGCGATATTCCCTGTTCCTGAAGGCCATTGTGAATTCCGAAATGTTGTTCTTGTTGGCCTCTATATATGACGCGGGTCCGGTCATCAGTATCAGCTGGTCATTATATATATCATACCAGCAGAGCTGACCGGAATATATCCTTCCGTTTATGCTTACAGATGTTTCTGTCAGGGCTTCCGTCAGGAAGAATTCATTGCCATAGACATTATTGTACTTTTTCTCCCAAACCCTGCCGTTGTAAATCTGCTGACGCAGATAGGACGTATCCTGGCAGGTACCGGAATTGGATGCCCTGATGGGGGAAGCTGCAATAAATATGAATAAGAATGAAAGTACTGCCCTGTCCATTTAGTCTGTTTCTTCCGTCACACGTCCCAAACTGCAATATTAAGCATAAAAGATGCAATTGCTGCTGCAGTCATGATGTTATTCAGCAGCGGAGTATGGCTCCGTTCAATGTGAGGCAGATTATTCTGAAGATATCCCGTAATTGTTCTCATATTAAAGACACCTTTCTTAATTTTGCAGGCAATTCAGGTATGATGATCATTCACAAGGGATACAGCGATCTCAGCCTTAACAGGCCGGTTGTCACCATGGGGGTGTTTGACGGAGTTCATCTTGGTCACCGGATGCTTCTCAGGAGGGTAGTCAGGGAAGCCGCAAATACCGGGTCCGATTCGGTGGCTGTAACATTCGATCCTCATCCCCGCATTGTGCTTACCGGTGATCCTGCCCACCTGCGCTTTCTGACAGATATTGATGAACGTACCGACCTGCTGCGGGATACCGGCATCGGGCACCTTGTTATCATCCCCTTCACCCATGAGCTGAGCCGTATGACGGCATCCGAATTTGTTGAGAATATTCTCTGCCGGCACCTTGGGGTCAGCCACCTGATCACAGGCTTCAACCACCATTTCGGCAGGAGGCACGAGGGAGACAACGAGACCCTTCTGAATTGTTCGCGGAGCATGGATTTCAGGGTCACCAGGGAAGAGGCTTTCACACTTGACGGAGAGGCTGTGAGCTCCTCATCAATCAGGAAGCTTATTGAGGCAGGTGACATTAAAAGAGCGTCAGCGTTGCTCGGATATGATTATTTTGTCAGCGGAACGGTAGTGTCAGGAAAGAGGATAGGGAGGAATCTTGGTTTCCCGACTGCAAATATCTCACCCCGGTTTGCCTATAAGCTCATACCCCGGAGCGGAGTGTATGCCGTGGAGGCAGAGCTTGAAGGAGATGCCCGCAGCCATATTGCCATGCTCAACATAGGGCTGAGGCCGACGGTGAGTGACGGGGCGGCACACAGGACGATAGAGGCCCATATCATTGACTATGATGCTGACCTTTACGGTAAGGCGATAACGATCAGGTTCCGTGAGCGCCTGCGCGACGAGATGAAGTTTGAAAGCGTTGACGCCCTTGTCAGTCAGCTTGGCAGGGACCGTGAAAAGACCATCACCCTGTTAAGGCCATGAACAATCAGTTAAAATTTTAGTTATCTTTGCAGACCAAAAAAAAGAGATATGTCATTCATCAACAGTGAGCTTCCGTACAAGGTAAAAGATATTGACCTGGCAGCCTTTGGCCGCAAGGAGATAGAGATAGCTGAGAAGGAGATGCCGGGTCTTCTCTCTATCAGGAATAAGTATTCGTCATCGAAGCCTCTCAGGGGTGCGCGCATAACAGGATCGCTGCACATGACCATTCAGACGGCTGTGTTGATAGAGACCCTTAAGGAGCTTGGCGCAGATGTGCGCTGGGCAAGCTGCAACATCTTTTCCACACAGGACCATGCAGCAGCAGCCGTTGCCGCAGCCGGAATACCTGTGTTTGCATGGAAGGGAGAGACCCTCGAGGAGTACTGGTGGTGCACGGCACAGGCGCTGGCATTCCCGGACGGGAAAGGGCCGCACCTGATTGTTGATGACGGCGGTGACGCTTCACTGCTGGTTCATAAAGGATATAAGGCTGAGAACGACGCTTCTGTGCTTGACGCCGCACCCTCAAGCAGGGAGGAAGCCATTGTGATCGACACCCTGAAGAGGATACTTGCGGAAGATCCGCAGAGGTGGCACAGGACAGTGAAGGAGATGAAGGGTATCTCAGAGGAGACAACGACAGGTGTTCATCGTCTCTACCAGATGATGGAGGCAGGCGAGCTTCTCGTGCCGGCGATAAATGTAAACGACTCGGTCACGAAGAGCAAGTTCGACAACCTGTACGGATGCCGTGAGTCTCTCGCCGACGGCATCAAAAGAGCTACCGATGTAATGATAGCCGGTAAGGTGGTTGTCGTATGCGGATACGGTGATGTGGGAAAAGGCTCGGCACGCTCCATGCGCTCCTACGGGGCAAGGGTGATAGTGACGGAGATAGACCCGATATGCGCACTGCAGGCCGCAATGGAAGGCTTTGAAGTAAAAACGGTGGAAGACACTCTTCCGGAAGGAAATATATTTGTCACTACAACCGGCAATCGCGATATCATCACCATCGGGCATATGGAAAAGATGAAAGACCAGGCAATAGTCTGTAATATCGGCCATTTCGATAATGAGATACAGGTTGATGCCCTGAACAGTCACAAGGGGGTAAGGAGGATAAACATCAAGCCACAGGTTGACAAATATATATTCCCTGATGGTCATGCAATATTCCTGCTCGCTGAGGGGAGGCTTGTCAACCTTGGATGCGCTACGGGCCATCCTTCGTTTGTTATGAGCCAGGGACTACGGGATTGGTGTCTACAGGTTACCGAAGTATCTCGATGAGGAGGTTGCCAGGCTTCATCTTGACCAGCTGGGTGTCAGGCTTACACAGCTTACTAGGGAACAGTCAGAATACCTTGGAGTGCCGGTCAGCGGCCCGTACAAGCCTGAACATTACAGGTACTGATCAGGGTCAGTTAATCTCTCTTGTTCCACACTCTCACCCCTGACCCGTAATAGTCAGTGTTATAGTTCTTAAGGTAATACTTTCCGGGCCCTGAGTGGGGCATGCCTGAGCTTCCCATGGCATAACTTGTGCTGCACCTGGGGCAGAGAGCGAAGACCCCGTCAACATTTACTGCAATGCTTTCTGATTCAGTGGCATAGCAATGAGGGCAGGTACGGTCAAAGGCGTAGTACTCAAAACCCTCGAGCCCTGAGTTGTATACTATGATACCGTTATTGTCATATCCGCCCGTGCCGTAACCGAGGTATGTATGTGCAGATGATATCAGGACGCTGCTCCCGGGGGCATTGTTAAGATTGAAAAACTCAGGATCGGAGAAATAGATCCTGAAGTCAATTGTGATATCAGGTATTACATCATTATTCTCATCGCTGCAAGCATATAACAGCTGAAGCAGTAGCGCCGCGAACAAAAAAATCTTTAAATTTGAACCTGACATGACTGTTTCCCGGTTTTTTGCAAAAGTAGCTAAATCTCTGAGCCGGGCATAACATTCAAACGGAATGAGGCAGAAGATAGTATTTATAAGGATTGCGGTTCTCATGTTCGTACTCTTATTTGCCGTTACACAGGCCGAATGTAACGCACAGCGCAATGCCAGCCGCAAGGCGGAGAAGGGGTTGTTCGGGAAGACGGGTAATAGCAAGCCTGCGAACGATAAGGTCAGGGCCCGCGGGGCAGCCGGCAAGGCCATGAAAGAGCAGGAGAAGAAAGAGGCCATGCGCGACAGGGAGGAGGAGAAGGCCATGGAGGAGCTCAGGAAGAGGCATATCAGTATGCAGAACGAGGCCACCAGGGAGCGGATGACGAATAATCAAAAGAAGACCGAGGCCGACTATAAGTCAAAGAAAGAGAGACAGAACAAGAAGAAGCATAAAATATATGCCAGTCAGAATGAGGAGACCAGGGAGCGGATGACGAATAATCAAAAGAAGACTCAGTCTGACTATAAGGCCAAGAAGCAGAAGCAACGCAAGGAACAGCAGAAACCCGGGAAGAGAAAAAAACGAAAACCCTGACAATCATGGAAGATAAAGGATTAGGCAATATCATTTTCTACATCATTCTTGCAATAATTGGTCTTGCAGGATCATTCCAGAACAAGAAGAAAAAGGTTCCCGGGCAGCCTCCACCGCGCAAGCCCGCCCCTAAGCCTGTACAGGAACAGCCCAGGGTGGAAGTGCCCCGCAGACCTCAGCCTGTCTTCGCAGAACCGGTTGATGAGGGTCACTATGCTGAACCCATGGCAAGGCAGTTTTCTGCAGAGGGATCAATAGAAAGCTCTATGGCTGCCGCATTTGCTGCCGAAGGGATCAGGGGGATGACAGAGCTGCAGATGAAGGCAGAGGCAGACACAACTATCTCAGACAGTGAAATAACTGATGCTCCGGTATATGATTACGATTCAAGGGACGGTGACAAGGACCTGTTACACAGCTTCGATCTAAAAAAGGCTGTCATATATTCAGCCATTCTGGAGAGAAGGGAATACAAATTCTGAAAACCTGATCGTTACAAAAGAATAGTTATTGTTTTTTTATTGAAAGTTTTGTATATTTGTTCTTTGAAGAGTTCCGGTAATGCCGGGATTCTTCTTATTTTTTAACCTATCAGAAGAGAATTATGT
>JALOMM010000239.1 GCA_025455535.1 Bacteroidales bacterium
CCGGTCCTGCATCGCAAGTTCTTCTGCATAATTCCATAGCTGGTCAAGTATCTGATGAGATCTTACGATGCTTGCCCTAAGTTTTGAAGTATCTTCCATCCCATGAATCCGGAGATCAACATATTCGACAAGAAGTTCTTTTGTGCCTGATTTGACTGGTTCAGGCAACAGTCCTGCCCGCAGGTATATAGTTCTGATTTCCGTAACCTCGTCAAGCAGCAATTCCTTTCTTGTATCATATCGATTTGCAACAATCTGAAAAGTAAAGGCGAGCATGAAGGCCAGGAGCGCAAGCGTTGTTCCTACGACAGTCCCGACAGAGCCAGGTTCCATGTTTATTCCCTTTTTTTTCCGGTGAATACCATAATACTGACCTGCAATTATGGGCACAAGGACAACTAGCATTGGCAGGATGAACATCGTGCCGATACTGAATAATAAACTGCTTTTCATAATTATGTGAAATTATTGGTTGAACCTTAAACGGGGCACAGGTTAAGATTTGCTTCTTTCCGGAATCACAGGAAAGTTAATGAAAATATTCATCTAGCATTTCAGCAGTCTGTTTAATCGGGCTGATCACACTGTTATTTTGCCATTGGGCCGGCAGGGACCTCTTCTACCTTCCTCTCCTTTCTTCCTGTTACGCCGAAGAAGTATATCAGTGAGAGTGATATCATCACCATGCCGATGATTGTAACCCAGTCAGCATTTTCATCCGGAACGATCATCCAGCTGAGTATGGCACCAAAGACAGGGATAATGAACTTCCACAGGTTAAGTTCTGAGACTCTTACCTCTGGTCTTTTTAAAAGCACATACCACTTTGAGAAGGTAAAGGCAGACATGAATGCAAGCCATCCCAGCACCAGCCAGTAATTCAGAGGAAAGTTTGGCTTTGACGGCACATCCTCAACAAGGAAAGAGAGGAAAAAGATAATTATGCCCCCTGTGAGGAGTGAGAACGAACTCAGCACCAGGGGATTCATGGCCTTGCCATTCTTTGACACCAGCACATTGCTTATTGCCGTGGACAGGTTGGCGATAAAGATCATAACCACGCCTGCAAGCTCTTTCGGTCCGCCAAGACGAAGACCCTGCCTGCCGGCACTGACGAGCACGATCCCTGCCAGTCCGAATACAATAGTTGCCACTTTTGCCAGCGTAAACCTTTCATCATGGATCATTATCCTCGATACGATGGCTGTAACGAAGGGCTGTGATCCGACGATTACCGCTCCCAGTGCTCCCGGAACATACTCCATCCCTTTATAGAACAGGATATAGTTGATGAGGGTCTGCAGCACCGTAACCCATATTGCCAGGCTCCTGTTCGCAATTATCATCTTCACATAATCACGGATATTGACCGTAAAGGGAAGTATCATCAGTCCGGAGATGATAAAGCGTGAACCTGCAAAGTGCAGGGGAGTTGAGTACTGAAGTCCGACTTTTATGAAAGGGTAGGCAGTTGACCACATCAGACAGGTAACGATAGCCCAGAAAATGGTATTGATGTGGCGGTCTTTCATTAAAGGGAATAGAGTTTCCAAATATCGCAGTTTTTTTGTTTCGCTGTTTCATTACTTTTGTTTAATCCAAAAAATCAGGGATGACAGTAGCGGAGCATCTTGCCAGGAGACTCAGAGAGCACGGGGTGAGACGGTTTTTCGGTATACCGGGAGGCCCGTCTATTCCGTATATGGAGGCCTTCCGGAAGGAAGGTATCGGGTTTATCCTCACGTCTCATGAGGCCTCAGCGGCAGTAATGGCAGATGTCACTGCGAGGATGACAGGTATCACGGGTGTATGCCATGGCACCTTTGGTCCCGGTGCCACGAATCTCTCTACCGGTGTAGGAGGGGCGTTGCTCGACCGCTCGCCTGTACTGGCGCTGACCTCTGAGCTCCCCGGCCACTGGGCCGGGCGGACCACGCAGATGAACATTGATCATCAGTCACTTTTTGCCCCTGTTACAAAAGCCACTTTCAGGCTCTCGGAAGCGACGGCAGGTGACATAACAGAGGAAAGCCTTGCGATTGCAAACGAAGAGTATCCTGGTCCGGTACATATCGGCCTCCCTTCTGACATGGCAGACAGGGAGTGTGCTGAGGTCAGGGCAACAGGTAAGGGAGAGGTCAGGGGTGACAAATTTCACCTTGATGAGAGAGCCAGGGTGCTGATTGCCTCTGCCAGAAGGCCTCTTATTGCTGCAGGCCTGACAGCAATGCGGGCAGGGGCTGGCCCTGCTCTGCTCAGGTTACTTGACGAATGTCCCGTACCCGTTGTTGTGACACCGATGGCGAAAGGGTTAATACCTGAGAGTCACCCATGTTATGCCGGTGTCCTCTTCCACTCTTTAAGCGACAGGCTGAGAATGCTGACCGACGAGGCTGACCTGATCATCGGTCTGGGTTATGATCCGGTTGAGTACAACTATGAGTCATGGATGAACAGGGTACCTCTCCTTCATTTCAACACCATCACGACTGATCTTCAAATACCCGGGTCGATACAGGTTATCTCTTCCGCCTCTTTATGGTTTGAGGCGCTGGGAGCTCTCCACGGGTCTCCGGAAATGGTCACTCTTGCGTGTGAAGCAAGGAGTGCTGTCAGATCGGGCCTGATGGAACTGTCCGGCGGATTCAGCCCTGTGAAGGCTCTTGAGATTCTGCATGACCTCCTTCCCCGTGATACTGTGGTAACGGCTGACGTTGGCTCACACCTTCATCTGTTGGGGCAGATGTGGGATGTCACCGATCGCGGCAGACTGATCATGACCAACGGGTGGTCGTCGATGGGGTTCGGTCTGCCCGCTGCAATAGCTGCAGCAATCGCTGAGCCCCAAGCCACGGTAGTATGCGTCACCGGTGACGGCGGCATGCTTATGTACGCAGGCGAGATGATGACAGCGCGCAGACAGGGGGTGAAGATAATTGTCGTAGTACTGGCTGACGGCGAGCTGAACCTGATCAGGGTAAAGGAGTCATGGAAGAACTTATCACCCTACGGAACTGACCTCTACGAAGGAGCACTCTTCGGAAGCGATACATTTCTCGGGGCAGAGGTGATGCGCGTGACAGATCG
>JALOMM010000041.1 GCA_025455535.1 Bacteroidales bacterium
TAGAGACGGATGATTTGTTGCCGGAGAGATCTGACACCGTGATTGATATTTTATGATCCCTGCCATCCCTGAAGCTCAGCACACCCCTGTTGATGCGCGTGTCATACATCGAGAGCCTGTTCCCCGGCTGAATGAAGGTTCTATGAATGTATTCATTGTCAGTGACCCTGGCCCTGTAGTCAATGTGGCTGTTAAGATATCTTGATTCGGTAAATGAGAAGCGGTCGGCAGTGAAGGTGTACACTGTCACCGAATCGATAACCATCTCTATTGAGTAGACTCCGCACCTGTTAGTGCTGTTGTCGAAGGTGTCCCAGCACTTGATTCCAATTCCTGCATCACCGTAAATAACAGGAATGCCGGGATTCTGTACAACATAGCCACCGTTTGCAGCAATAGTTCTGAGTGTCAGGCTTGCTTGTGACCTGTTTACCGTTGACGCCCGGGTGAGGGGGTAGATGATGATCTTGTCAATGGCAGGCTTCATCCTGTCACTGACGCCAATACTGAAGCTGAGAGGGTTCAGCGGGTCCTCGGTTGCCGAGTCCCGTATTTCGAAGTGCAGATGAGGGCCTGACGAGCTTCCGCTGTTGCCTGACCTTCCGATCATCTCTCCCTGGCTTACCCTGAACTGGTTGCGGGCAGGATAGAGAGAGACGCTGAAGCTCTTCATCTCATACTGTCTCATCTTAACATACTCTTCAATGTCAGGCCTGAAGCTGTCGAGATGGGCATATACCGTCGAGTGGCCGGACGGATGACGGACATATACAGCTTTGCCGAAGCCCGACGGACTCACGGCAATACGATAGACATAACCTTCTGCTGCGCACAGAACCTCTTTCCCGATGACACCTCCCGTCTTGTAGTCAAGACCTGAATGAAAGTGATCGTTCCTTAACTCGGCAAAGCTTGCCGAGAGGGAAGGGACTTCACGCACGGGGCTTATAAAGAGCTCTTTACCAACTTCCTGTGAACTAATATTTATTGTCGCTGTTAATGCAACGGCAAGAATTATATGCTTCCTGATCATTTCTTGTTCGTGATGGCTGCAAAACTAAGTTTCCACACCGAAAGGGCAAACTTATTGGCCTCTTTTTTTGAAAACAGGAATAAGAATGTTATATTTGTAATATAGTTTCCGTTATGAATGCAAAGGGATATGAGGAATATCTTTTGCTCAGAAGATCAGTGGAAGCCCTGGTTTCAGAGCATGAAAAACTGAGAGAGCTGGTAACGGATCTTGAAAATGAACTGTCAGCTGTCAGAAGAGAGCTGGCTGAAAAAAATGAAGAAGTAAAGGAGCTTCAGTCAAGATATGAAAGAGCGAAGTTCTCAGGAGCAATCCTCGGGAGCGGAGACGATGCCGCGGTGGCAAGGAAGAGAGTGAGTGAACTTGTGCGGGAGATAGATAAATGTATTGCTCTTTTAGACAGATAATATATAACAATGGATGATAAACTATCAATCAGGGTCAATGTGGCCGACAGGTATTATCCGTTGAAGGTGGAAAGTGAAAATGAAGAACGTATCCGTAAAGCAGCCAGGCTGATCAACGAAAAGGTGCTGCAGTACAAGCAGCGTTATGTTGACAAGGATATTCAGGATTTTCTGGCGATGGCTGCCCTGCAGTACGTTATCAGGCTCATAGAGATTGAGGATAAGGAGGGAGACACGACACTGGAAGAGGGACTTAAGGAGCTTAATGAGAAAGTTTCCCTCTGTCTGTCAAAAAGATAAATACGCGTTCTTTTAAATAGCAGGATATTGCCCGCATTGTTTCTCTATTCGTTTTGGAAACTCAACAATTTGTACTTTGGAGCAGGTCTTGGCTTGCCAAGGACAGGCCGCACCCCGGTTCGCCGGGGACACGCTGACGCGTGACAGTGGAAGTTCAAAGTAAGACGGCCGCTTCAGCCATGTAGATATGGGGTTTTTTAAAAGTTAGGGAGACTCTGCGGGTTTTTTTATATAAACAAATTAAACCATTATGATTGCAGGAAATATATCACCCGGGATTTGTATCGCCATAGGCGCTGCAGCCCTGATCGGAGGAACAATACTGTCATATTACCTGTGGCAGGTGATGCTCCGCAACAAGAGAAAAAAGATCATCTCTGAAGCTGAATCAGAGGCTGAGGTGATCAAGAAGGAAAAGATACTTCAGGCCAAGGAACGGTTCCTTCAGCTTAAAGCTGAGCATGAAAAGGTCATCAACGAAAGAAACAACCGGATCAACCAGGCTGAGGGGAGGATAAAGCAGAAGGAGCAGGCACTGTCACAGAAGCTTGAAGAGACACAGCGAAGAAAAAATGAGGCAGACGCCATCAAGGAGAGCCTGACACAGCAGGTGGAACTGCTTGACAGGAAGTCGGAGGAGCTTGCGAAACTGCACAGGCAGCAGGTTGAACAGCTTGAGGCCATATCAGGTCTCTCTGCCGAAGAGGCTCGGAACCAGCTGATGGAATCGCTTAAGGAGGAGGCTCGCACAGGTGCAATGTCATATATCAACGAGATACTTGATGAGGCCAAGCTCACCGCTTCCAAGGAAGCTAAGCGTATAGTGGTGATGGCTATTCAGCGCGTGGCAGCAGAGACAGCCATCGAGAATGCCGTCACGGTCTTCCATATCGACTCTGACGAGATCAAGGGACGTATAATCGGGAGAGAAGGACGAAACATCAGGGCGCTCGAAGCAGCTACCGGTGTTGAGATAATTGTCGACGACACCCCTGAAGCAATTGTTCTCTCCGGCTTTGACCCGGTGCGCCGTGAGATTGCGCGCCTGGCACTGCACCAGCTTGTTACCGACGGACGTATTCACCCGGCCCGCATTGAAGAGATAGTCGAAAAGACACGCAAACAGGTTGAGGAGGAGATAGTCGAAATAGGCAAGAGAACCACCATTGACCTGGGAATACATGGTTTGCATCCTGAGCTCATCAGGATGGTGGGAAAGATGAAGTACCGTTCCTCGTACGGACAGAACCTGCTTCAGCACTCGCGCGAGGTGGCTAACCTGTGCTCCATCATGGCTGCTGAGCTGGGACTTAATCCAAAGATAGCCAAGAGAGCCGGTCTGCTCCATGACATCGGGAAAGTGCCCGATGACGAGCCGGAACTCCCGCATGCAGTGCTGGGAATGAAGCTGGCAGAGAAGTATAAAGAGAAGCCGGAGGTCATCAATGCAATAGGCTCGCACCATGACGAGGCGGAGATGACGACCCTCATCGCACCCATTGTACAGGTCTGTGACGCCATCTCCGGCGCACGCCCCGGTGCAAGACGCGAGGTGATTGAATCTTATATCAAGAGGCTTAATGAGCTTGAATCACTGGCCCTTTCATACCCGGGTGTCACCAAGACATACGCTATTCAGGCCGGAAGAGAGCTGAGAGTTATTGTAGGAGCTGAGAAGGTGAGTGACAAGGATACCGAGAACCTCTCGTTCGAAATCGCACGCAAGATACAGAATGAGATGACCTACCCGGGCCAGATCAAGATAACGGTAATAAGGGAGACACGGGCTGTTAACTATGCAAAATGAGTAAGCTGAAGATCCTCAATATAGTTGGGGCCAGACCCCAGATCATAAAAGCGTCAGCCATCAGCCGTGCCATTGCGGGCCCGTTCAGTAAAGAAATAGAAGAGGTGATAGTACATACCGGCCAGCATTATGACCGGGAACTGTCAGAAGTATTCTTTGACGAACTGGAGATAAGGATGCCGGACCACAACCTTCAGGTCGGGTCCGGTAAACACGGCCGTCAGACAGGGTTGATTCTCGAAAGGATAGAGGATGTGATCATGAACGAGAAGCCTGACTGTGTCATCGTTTACGGCGACACCAACTCGACCCTGGCGGCAGCACTTGCGGCATCAAAGCAGCACTACCCTGTAGTTCATATCGAGGCCGGCATGCGTTCATTCAACAAGACCATGCCCGAAGAACTCAACCGCATCATGGCTGACCATTCGTCAACACTGCTGTTTGCCCCGACAAACACCGCATTCAAGAACCTGATGGCTGAGGGGTTCCGTCCTGAGAATATGGCCCCCTACAATATCAATAACCCCAGGATATTCCTGACAGGTGACATCATGTATGACAACAGCCTCTTCTATGCTGAACTGGCAGAGAGGAAAAAGCATGACTTCCTTAAAAAGATAGGACTGGCCGATGATCAGTTCATCCTCGTCACTATACACCGCGACCTGAATACAGATGACGCGGTGAGGCTAACGTCAATATTCAGAACCCTGGCGGAGCTTTCGGAGAAGAATGGCATAACGCTGGTAATGCCACTTCATCCAAGGACCATAATTGCCCTTAAAAAGAGTGCTCCGGAGCTTCATGAAAAAATGACAGGCACAGGACTCATAAGGATTATCCGTCCGGTGTCATTCCTGGAAATGATACTGCTCGAGAAAAAGGCAAGGATGATCATTACAGACTCGGGCGGAGTGCAGAAGGAGAGTCATTTCTTCTCAAAGCCATGCATTGTGCTCAGGAAAGAGACAGAATGGGTTGAGCTGGTAAAAAACGGTACTGTCAGACTTGCCGATGCTGATCCGGGGAAGATCACCGAAGCCTGGGACTATTTCATGAATAACAAGGAAATGCTTCATTTCCCCGGCTTTTACGGCGACGGAAAGGCAGCCTCCACCATTCTCAGGGAAATAATTGAGGTATTCAGGAGCTGAGTGAATCAAGCACCTTTTGTGCAAGCTTCATCACTGCCGGCTTGTAATCGGTCAGGAACTCCCCTGTGACCCTGTTCCCTATTACGACGCATATCGTAAGGGCTTTGTGGTTCATCAGCTTTGAAAGACCGTAAATGGCAGAGCTCTCCATCTCGTAGTTTGTGATCGCCTCTCCCCTGAACCTGAATGTGCGGATATGTTCATTCAGCTCGCTGTCAAACGGCTCGAGCCTCAGTGTTCGACCCTGGGGGCCGTAAAAGCCGGGAGATGAGATGGTGATACCCTTACGGATATCGGAAGCTGTTTTCTCAAGCAGAGAGGCATCCGCATCAATGACATACGGATAAGCCAGGGTGTCGGGCCACTCAAGGTGCGTGGCGAGAGCGTCAGCCAGATTGTGGTCAAGACACCATTCGTAGCCTTCATAGAAATGCAGCACTCCGTCAAACCCGATCGCCTTGCCCGTGGCAATGAAAGATCCGGCAGGTATATCAGCCTGCAGTCCCCCTGCCGTTCCAATCCGGACAAAGGTCAATGAGCGTGGCTCTTCCCTGATGACACCGCTCTCCAGGTCAATATTGGCCAGTGCATCGAGCTCATTTATTACAATGTCGATATTGTCAGTGCCAATGCCTGACGATATTATTGTGATCTCAGTGTCGTGATAGGTGCCTGTTACCGTACTGAACTCCCTGTTGCTCTTGCGGACACGAACCGAGTCAAGCATCTCACCAATCATCTCAACCCTTCCCGGGTCACCCACGATGATAATTTTTTCGGCTATCTCGCCCGGCAACAGATGAAGATGGAATATTGACCCGTCAGCGTTCCTTATAAGTTCAGTCTTTTTCATTTTTGTCAGATTGAAACAGCAAAAATAGTAAAATTGTGTTACCCTTTGCAGGAGAACCCCGTTCTGAGATTCGAGTTAAAAATTGTTAATTCGAAGGAAAAGATGGTCTGATCTGCCGGGGTGACTATATTTGCGTAATCCAAAAAAGCGAAGCCATTGAAAAGCAATTTCGTCCTGAGAATACCCTTCCTGATCATAGGTTTTGTTTTGTGCTCATTTGCATATGGCCAGCCTGATCAGCCTGCTCTCACAGGTAAGAAAGCAAATGCTGTAAGGACGGATCAGCGCATTAAAACAGACGGACTGCTTGATGAGGAGGCATGGATGCAGGCAAATGTTGCAGGAGATTTCATAATGTTTAATCCTTATAACGGCATTGCCTCAAAATATAAGACAGAGGTAAGGATTCTGTATGACGATGAGTCACTTTATATAGGAGCGATGATGTATGATGATTCTCCTGACAGCATCTATGTAGAGTTGGGTGCGAGGGATGATGACAGAATCAATGCAGATAATTTCTATGTCGAGATTTCACCGTTCAATGACGGTCTCAATGGCGAAGTGTTCAAGGTGACAGCCTCCGGAGTCCAGATAGACAATAAACTGTCAACAGGTGAGTCATGGGAGAGGGAAGATACATGGGATGCGGTCTGGGAGAGCCGTGCTGCTATCCTGGAAAAAGGATGGAGTGCAGAAATAAGGATACCATATTCTGCATTGAGATTCTCAAAAGCCGCCGCTCAGCTGTGGGGCATTAATTTCTGGCGTGAAGTGCGCCGCGACAGGGAGACATCATCATGGAGCTATGTTAACAAGGAATATGGATCCACAATAACCCATCTTGGGGAGCTCGGGGGGCTGCAGGATATCACTCCGCCACTTCGACTGTCCCTCGTTCCGTATTTGTCGGGCTATGTTGAGAAGATATCTGATGAACCAGGGGTCGGTACGTCTTATAACGGCGGGCTTGACCTCAAGCTGGGTCTCAGCGAAAGCTTCACCCTTGATGCAACCCTCATTCCTGACTTCGGACAGGTGCAGTCAGATGACCATGTGCTGAATCTTACCCCATATGAAGTAAAGTACAATGAGAACCGCCCTTTTTTTATGGAAGGAACCGAGCTGTTCAAGAAGGGAAATATCTTCTACTCCAGAAGAATAGGGGGAGTCCCTCACCTTTTCGGTGACGTCTATGACCAGCTGAATGAAGATGAATATGTGTCAGATAATCCTGCAGAGGTTGGCCTGATAAATGCAACCAAGGTTTCAGGCAGGACCAGGAACGGGCTGGGCATAGGCCTCTTCAATGCCATAACAAACAGCGTTTATGCCGAAGTGACAGACTCCGTTACAGGTGAGACGCGGCAGATAATGACTGAACCGCTTACCAACTACAATATGATCGTGTTCGATCAGAACCTGAAGAACAATTCATATGTTAGCCTGGCAAATACGAATGTGATCAGGAATGCGGAAAAAGATGAAAACTTCTATACAGCCAATATAACGAGCTTTGAAACACTTGTAAAGACCAGGAATCAGCTTTATTCCGTTGCAGCAACAGCGAATCTCAGTCAAAAATACTATACTGACAGCACCGATCTTGGTCACGCTGTTGATTTCAACATCGGTAAAACCGGAGGCATTTTCAGGACAGACTATAACCTGTCACTTATGAGCGACACATATGACCCGAATGACATGGGATATATCAGGAGAAACAACGAGCTGGAACATTCGGTCGACTTCTCATACAATGTGTACGAGCCCAGGGGCAGCCTGATGATGCAGCGGTATTCACTTGAATTCTCTTATGACCAGCTCTATAAACCCAGGGCATTCACCGTATCAACCATTGAACTGGGAGGCATGATCGTATTCATGAACTACTGGTCATTATCTGCCAATGCAGGGATAACACCGTGGGGTGAGAATGACTATTTTGAGCCGAGGACCGACGACATGTCAATGTATTATTTCAAGCCTCCGGGATTTCTGATAGGGTTCAGGGGCGACACTGACAGGAGCAAGAAACTGTATGCAGAGATGAGCCTCGGATATGGGATTAACAGTTCAGAGTACGACCAGCGATATTATGACTTTTCAGCAGAGACACAGTACAAGTTCAGCAGGAAGTTCTCAGCCGAGTATTCCTTTGCCATGGAGCGCTCCGTTAACGATATTGGTTATGTTGGCAATGGGACAGGGGATGAAATATTCTTCGGCAAGCGGGGTGTTTCAACAATAGAACATACTCTCTCAGGCGCCTTCATCTTCACCGCAAACTCGTACCTGACACTCAGGGGCAGGTATTACTGGTCAAAAGCTGACTATGACGGCGATTACTTTCTGCTTCTTGAAGATGGGTCTCTTGAGCCAGCATCATATGGCGGCACCTCTGACCTGAACACGAATTTCCTTAATATTGACATGGTCTATACCTGGCGCTTTGCTCCCGGAAGTGAGCTTTCAATAGTCTGGAAAAATGCTATCAGGTCTTTTTCTGATTATATAATTGAGAACCCTGTCGATAATTTCAGGGATATGTTTAATCAGCCACAGTCAAACAGCATCTCTTTGAAGATTTTGTACTACCTTGACTACCAGAATTTCAAAAAGTTGTTTTAGTCATATAACTGATTTGTAATATGATTCAAAGGATACAGACACTTTATCTGATTGCGGCGGCGGTGCTTTCAGGGTTACTGATGACAGGCGATCTGATGATAATGGAAAATGGTGCAGGCACTGTTTTTACTGTAGATTTTAAAGGACTGGGAGTGTCAGGAGGGGAGCTGGTTCAGAGGTTATGGCCGCTCACAATCATTATTGGTTTGGTGCCTCTGCTGGCACTTGTTGCAATTTTCCTTTACCGGAGAAGGTCCTTTCAGATGAGGGTGACCATGCTTGTGCTGCAACTGTCGCTGGGGACTCTGATCCTTGGGGCCTTTTACATAATAATGTTTGACAGAAAGATGGATATTACTCTGATCTGGAAGGTAAAGGCTGTTTTCCCGCTCATCTCTGCCATACTTGCGTGGCTGGCTTATCTCTCCATCCTTAAGGATGAGCTGCTGGTGAAGTCCTACGACAGGTTAAGATAGATTTTAAAAAGATAACCCCCTCGTCCCGGCACTTCGGCCGGGAGCTTTGCTGCAGGCTGGCGCCTCCCTAAAATTGCCCACCGGGCAATTTTTATACGGTCGGCCCTTCCTTATCGGGGTGGGGGACTAAATATTTCTAAAATCAATTATTTCAGATAATCTCCAGCCTCTCCTGGTCGGTAATCTTCTCACAGTAATGGCACTTGAGCGCCACCGGCTTCTTTGAAACAACCCTGAAACGGGTAGTCACCTTTTCAAAATTGGTAATACACTTTGGATTCATGCACTTGGCAATGGCCGTGATGGTATCAGGCACCGAAACAACACGTTTCTCAATCACCTGGTAGTCCTTTATTATATTGAGCTTCGCATTGGGTGCAACAAGTGCTATACGGTTAATGTCGTCATCCTCAAAGAACTTGCCGGCTATCTTGATGATAGCCTTTTTACCGTCAGTCCTGCTGTCAAGGTTGGTGCCGAAAGTGATCTGGTTCCTGATCTTGTCAAGGCCGAGGATCTTGATTACCTTGAACAGGGTGCTTGCCGGTATATGGTCGATGACAGTGCCTGCCTCTATGGCACTGACCAACAGCTGCTTGGGATCATTTGTGTTTTTCATGGTCTCTTATTTTAGTCCCAGTAACGTACAGATAATGGCCTGCCTGGTATAGACACCGTTGAGGGCCTGCTCAAAATAGTATGCCTTGTCATTGGCATCAACATCAGG
>JALOMM010000042.1 GCA_025455535.1 Bacteroidales bacterium
GTTCTTAAGAATGTCTTTGACCATCATAAAGGCTACGGCTGTGTTGTCAAAAACACGTTGTTTAAGAACTGATTTATCTCTCAGTGTGTCAACAATGGTGAGCTTCCTCTGTGTTGCTTCATCCGGCATGGTATGAAATTTTACTTCCCCGACTAAATTAGTGTTTTATTTTAAACAAAAACAAGACGCTGCGCATATTAAGGGTACGCCGTCATGATCAAATCAATCAGTAAGCTCTTGCGAAAAGCACCCTTCTGACAGAGGGGTTTCCTGAATAAACGCACTTGCCTTGCTCTTCCGGTGAATCAAACGGTATCACCCTGATAGTCGCCTTGGTCAGGTTTTTGATCTGCTCTTCTGTCTCAGGGGTGCCATCCCAGTGGGCCATGACAAATCCGCCCTTGTTTTCAATGACATCAAGGAACTCATCCCAGCTGTTTACATAATGAGTGTTTTCCTCCCTGAAGGCTGTGGCTTTTCTCAGGATGTTATTGTGAATTTCATCCATCAGTGAGACAACATGGCTCACAACGTTGTCCCTGCTTATGGTCTCCTTGGTGAGGGTATCGCGCCTTGCTATTTCCACTGTGCCCTGATCCGCGTCACGCGGCCCTATGGCGAGTCTTACGGGGACACCCTTCAGTTCATAATCCGCGAACTTGAATCCGGGCTTCTGTGTATCACGGTTATCGTACTTGACCGTCAAACCGGCTTCCTCCAGTCTTCTCTTGAGGTCAAGTGCTATTTCGGAAATTTTATCAAGCTGATCGCTCCCCTTGTAAATAGGAATAATCACCACCTGAATAGGGGCCAGCCTGGGCGGGATCACCAGTCCGTTGTTGTCAGCATGAGCCAGAACAAGCGCTCCCATAAGCCTGGTAGAGACACCCCAGCTTGTAGCCCACACATAGTCGAGCTTTCCTTTCTCATTGGTAAACTTAACATCAAAAGCTTTAGCGAAGTTCTGTCCGAGAAAGTGGCTTGTACCTGCCTGAAGAGCTTTTCCGTCCTGCATGAGAGCCTCGATGGCAAATGTGTCTTCTGCCCCGGCAAAGCGCTCGCTGGGAGACTTGTACCCCTTGATCACCGGTATTCCCATAAAGTTTGTCACAAAGTCAGCATAGAGATCGATGATCTTTGTGGTCTCCTCGATAGCCTCTTCTTTTGTTGCGTGGGCTGTATGACCTTCCTGCCACAGGAACTCGGCAGTGCGGAGAAACAACCTCGTGCGCATCTCCCACCTTACCACGTTTGCCCACTGGTTGATCAGCAGCGGCAGATCACGGTATGACTGGATCCAGTCCTTGTAAGTGTTCCAGATTATCGTTTCAGAGGTAGGCCTGACGATGAGCTCTTCTTCAAGCCTGGCATCAGGGTCAACCACAATGCCCTTGCCGTCAGGAGAGTGCTTGAGCCTGTAATGGGTCACTACCGCACATTCCTTGGCAAAACCTTCCACGTGGGCTGCCTCCCGGCTGAAGAATGATTTTGGTATAAAGAGCGGGAAGTAAGCATTTACATGCCCTGTCGCCTTGAATTTTCTGTCCAGCTCAGCCTGGATCCTTTCCCAGATGGCATAACCGTATGGCTTGATAACCATACAGCCCCTGACCGCAGAATTTTCGGCAAGGTCGGCCTTGATAACAAGGTCATTATACCATTGTGAAAAACTTTCCTCCCTGTTAGTAAGAAATTTGGCCATTAGTTTGGTATGCGATTTGAATATTGTTAATTAGCAAATAATAGAATTGCGCAAAAATAGGCAAAACTTACGAACCAGAAAGGGAGGCAAGCCATGAAAACAAAAATATTAATCACAGCGATTATCACTCTTGCGGCTGCCCCGCTTGCAGTCTCATCTGAGGCATCCGGCCAGCCCGGCGATGCAGTGTACAGCCCTGGCAGTCAGCAGACGTTTGTAAGCAACTACTACAGCTCATACGGCTATGAATATTCTTCCCGCCTCAGGAGGTTCCACAACTCATACGTTACATTCGATTTCTATTCACCTGTTTATACTGAGGTATACTGGTATAACTATACTCCCGGAGCATGGGGTGTATCGATCTATGATCCCTGGTACGGTTACAGTGCATACGCGCCATCATACTATACCGGCAGCGGTTTCGGAGGATCATACTGGTGGGGATACAATTCCTGGTCGTCATACGGCTGGAATTCATGGGTGGCACCGGCTCCCGGCCTCAGCATCAATATCCATTTCGGAAACAATTCCCCTTATTACCCTGCTTATTATAACAGGTGGTACTCAGGCAGCTACATGAACTGCTGCTGTCCCGGGGGCAGCACCGGCAATAATTATTATCCTTCCCAGCCATATTCCGGAGGGAGCACCCCCAGATTCATAGTTACCGGTGGAAGGAGCTCAGGATCGCAGAGCACGACTACTTCAGGCAACAGCGGGAATACGCAGGGGACTGCCACCGGAGGAACTCAGGGGAGGGACGGCAATACCGGCGGTCAGGGAAATAACGGTAACCAGGGCAACAGCGGCAATCAGGGGAATAATGCCGGACAGGGGGGCAATGACAAGGATAAGAGCAACAACGGCCTTCGTATGGGGCAGTACAGGAGAGGTGTTGCCGAGCCGACAGCCCCCAAACCCAACGAGCCGGTAAGAACAAACAATCCAAACGTGAATGACCGCACTAATCCGGGAAGAGATAAGAGCAATAATGCCAAACCAAAAGAATCGGGCACCGCATCACCGGAAGGGTCAGTAACACGCCAGCAGACCCAGAGCAGTGTTAAGACCAGCCGCAGAAGCCCGGCAGAATCATCAGAAATAAAGTCTTCGGGTGATGAAAACAGCCAGAAAAAAAGCTCATCTTCAGGGAGACGGCTATAATATTTAAGGAATCTTTAACATTGGTACGGTATTTGTATTATTCTTGTGAAGACAACAACAGGAGGGTAAGATGAAAAATCTATTGTACATAATCCCGGCAGTACTTGTAATAACAAGTTCATGCTCATCGCTTCTCACAACGGGAGAGACGAATGACGACCTTTACTTCAGCCCCTCTGATGAAAAGGTTGCCGTTGCTGAGACCGCAGTGCCGGCCACCAGCAGTGACCAGATCTATTATGACAATATCTTTGCTTCAGATACACTTGTAGCAGACGATTATGTTCCCGGCGAGGAATATGCTGCCCAGTACGGGACGGGCACCACGGTAGTAAATAATTACTATGGAGGAAGTGCTGCTGAAAGGGTCTATCTCTTCAATGACGGTATTTATCCTTACTGGAGCACACCATACTACTCCCCGTTTTCATTTAGCCTGTCATTCGGATTTGGTTTCGGTTATCCCTACTCATACGGTTGGTATGACCCGTTCTGGGGTTATCCCTACTATCCGTACTACGGTTATGGCGGCTATCCGTATTATGGTTATGGAGGGTATCCGTGCTATGACTGCAATGACTATAACAGCAGCGACTATGTTGCCCGCAGAGGAGGTTACAGCACATCACGGGGTTACACAACCAGTGACACAAGAAATAATAAATCATCCTATACTACTGCAGGCACGGGTTCTGTCAGCAGGAGGACAGGCGTACCTGCCAGTTCAATGACCCAGACCTCATCAGGAGCGTCCGGTACAGGTTCAGCAGCAGTCTCAACATCAGGAACCAGGAGAACTGCCACACCAGCAGGTGCTGCTGAAAGATCTGCGTCAGGGTACAATAATACAACCCAGTCCCAGTCATATACCCGCCGTGATGCCAGTGGTGCCGTAGCTCAGAGTAATCCTCAGTCGCAGTCACAGACACAGTCTGCCACCAGGTCGCAGTATCAGACGCAGACTCAGAGCGGAACCAGGCCTCAGTATCAGACCCAGAGCGGAACCAGGCCGCAGACACAGTCACAGAGCGTCAACAAGCCGCAGTACCAGACTACTGAGCGGACCTATACTCCCAGCTACAATAACCCGAAGATGAGCTCAAGGCCTTCGTATAACAACAGCCGCAGCACCACTCCCGGAACCAGTTCCGGCAGCAGCTACAGCACCCCTGCCAGGAGCAATACAGGGTCAAGCGTGCAGACCAGGAGCAGCGGGTCAGGCAACAGCGGGTCAAGCTACTCTCCTTCGAGATCGTCATCGGTACAGTATTCTGCACCTGCACGCAGCAGCTCTTCAGGCTCGAGGAGCTCTTCATACTCGGGAGGCAGCTCCGGCAACTCTTCATCTGGAGTCTCAAGATCGTCTTCATCAGGCTCTTACAGCTCCGGATCATCTTCATCAGGTTCATCCTCCTCATCAGGCGCCGCTTCTTCTTCATCAGGCGGTGGCGGAAGGAGAAGATAAATTTACCCAGCAACACATTGATTATATGTTCCGCAAATGCAGGAGCAAGAGGGATCGTATACCAATAAATACCCGTCAAATGAAAAGGATAAGAGTAATAATAGCTTCAGCACTTCTGCTTCTTCCCCTCCTGGTGAGCGGACAGAACATGGATGATGTGCTTAGATATTCGAGGTTGTTTTACCAGGGTTCGGCTCGCTTCAATGCCATGGGAGGCGCTTTCACCTCGCTTGGCGGAGATATATCGTCAATAGCCATTAACCCCGCCGGAGCTGCCGTTTTTCGCTCAACAGAGTTTTCCGTCACAACCAATATGCTGTTCCGCAATACGGAGACAACATATAACGGATATTATTCAAACTACGGCATAAATGAATTCAACCTCGGTAACGCAGGGATTGTTGCGGCAGGAACGCTGGGCACCAATTCAGGACTTGTAGGGCTGAGTTTTGCATATACCTATAACCAGACCAATGATTTCAGAGAGTATGCTGTCATTGAGGGTATAAGCGGCGCCAGCTCCATGACTGACTACTGGGCAGCAGGGGCAGACGGATATAATACATGGGAGCTGGTAGATTATACGTCAGCCCCGTATATGGCGTATGAGGCTTGGCTCATTGATACCCTTTCGGGCAGCTTCACCGAGTACGCTTCAATATTTTCATATTACGGCGATATGAATCCGGAGTACGGTCAGCGGACCAGGCGCACAATAGACAACGGAGGATATACCGGTGATCATACGATTGCCTTCGGTGCAAACATCTCCAATATATTGTATGTCGGAGCCGGATTCGGTATCCAGGCCATGCAATATACCGGACACTATCTTCACAGTGAAGAGGATATTGATAACACGGTCCCCGACCTGGTCTACTTTAACTACACAGACCATTTTGATGCTTCAGGAACGGGGTGGAATTTCAAGGCAGGTATCATAGTCAGACCCATAGAGAGCCTTAGACTGGGATTCAGTTTTGCAACACCTACCGTCTATAAAATTGATGAGGTGTTCTACAGCAACCTCTCAGCATTTCTTGACAATGACACTCCCGGTGACAGCAGTGACGACGCTGATCCTCTTGTTGAGCAGAGTCCGCTGAGCTATGCCTACCGTATTACCACACCCTGGAGGTTTGATACCGGCCTTGCGCTGCAGATCGGGAAGATTGCCCTGATAAGCGCTGACTTTGAATTTGTTGATTATTCAAAGGCTTACCTGAGCTATGGTCTCGACGGTTACAACTTTTTCAGTGAAAACGAGGAGCTGAAGTCAGAGCTGAAGGGTGCAGCTACATTTAAAGTGGGAGCCGAGGTACGCTTTGGGTCTGTCTACGTTAGAGGCGGCGGCGGCTATACCCAGTCGGCTTTCAGGGAGGGCACTCTCAATGAAAACAGTGATTTTGTGAATTTCAGTGGCGGAATAGGCTACAGACAGAAGAACTTCTATGTAGACCTTTCGGTTGCAGGCCAGCTAAACAGCGAGGAATATATGATGTATCCCGATGCGTGGCTTGAACCAACATATATAGATAACAGAGACATAAACGGAGCACTTACGATTGGTGTTAAGTTTTAGTTGGCAGACAGTTGTTACCGGAGATCCGGGGACCCGAGCAGATATGCCAGGGTCCCCGGTCCGTTATTGAGCAGCACGTCAATGATGCTAAGCCGTGGGACAAACCCGTACTTCTCTCTGAAAACCTGGATATATGGCATACCAGAGTAATCCTTTACTGACGGTGGTCTTTTCGGGGTGATGAGATACCTGTAATCATTGATGGCATCTTCCTGTGGCTGAAACCTCTCCGTGAAGGATATCTCCGCATTGATCCCGGCGGCCCCGCAAACAGCGGAGAGGGCTTCAGTATTGAGATCAATAAGAAACCTGAAAGGTCTTCGGATAACACCCTCAATTGCATCAAAATAATATTCAAAATAAGGGGCAGTGGCGCAGGCTGAGATGATGCTGCGCAGATGATGATCGCCCCATCTCCGTGAATTATCTATTTCCAGTTCCTTAATGGCGGTCTTGTGGAATGAGCCCCGCAGCACCGGGACGGTAAGTGTCAGCGGTCCGTTTGCTCCGAGTATCACACATCTGTTACGGTAGGTCTGTTTAAGGAAATTCTCCCATTTTTCTATCCTTACAACAGGGTTGTGTGCTATAAGGCTGAAGTATTCTGCAGGAGGAAAATATGCCGTGGAGAGAACGACTGGCTGTTGCATCGCAAATCACATCCTGTTGATCCTGCTGGCTGAGAAGCCAGCTCCGAAGCCGTTGTCAATATTAACCACAGTGACACCTGCCGCACAACTGGTCAGCATTGCCAGGAGGGCAGATATCCCCTGGAATGATGCTCCGTAACCGATGCTTGTCGGAACTGCTATCACCGGCATGTTCACAAGACCCCCGATGACGCTGGCAAGTGCTCCCTCCATACCGGCTATGACAACCGCCACCTTGCATTGGCGTATCTCGGGCAGCTTGTCAACAAGTCTGTGTATGCCTGCCACCCCGGCATCGTATATCCTTATAACATTGTTTCCAAGCAACTCAGCCGTGACAGCGGCCTCCTCCGCTACCGGTATATCCGAGGTCCCTGCCGTGATAACGGCTATCCTCGTGGCAGGCGGTACAAGAGCTTTCCTTTGCAGGCTTATGATACGTGCCACATCATGATAGATGGCATCCGGGAAAAAGGGGCTTATATACTCAAACAACTCCTTTCCTGCACGTGTCCCGATGATGTTGTTCTCATGCTCCTGCATCACTGAGAAGATCCCCCTTACCTGTTCATTTGTCTTCCCGGCACAGTAGACTATCTCAGGATATCCGGTACGCAGTTCACGATGATGATCAATACGGGCAAACCCGAGATCGCTGTATGGGAAATTACGCAGCTTATCCATTGCCTCATCAACACTCACTGATCCGTCACTAATCCCTTTAAGTATCTTTTCCAGTTCTAATGCATTCATCGCTTTAACTGATTATGTTCATACTGCCGCTGCGGTAACCCTCCAGATCAATAGTGATATATCTGTAGCCCAGCTCTTTTAAACCTGACACAACCTTCTCTCTAACCTCACCTGAGATAATCCCTGACAGCTGTTCTTTCCTCAGCTCTATGCGTGCAATATCGCCGTGGACCCTTATGCGTGAGGCTGTGAAACCCATCCTGGCGAGCAGCAGCTCTGCCTTTTCAGCCTTTCTAAGTTCATCAGGAGTGATTAATGTGTCATGAGG
The DNA here is from genome assembly GCA_025455535.1 of Bacteroidales bacterium. Lineage (GTDB taxonomy): Bacteria > Bacteroidota > Bacteroidia > Bacteroidales > VadinHA17 > SR-FBR-E99. The sequence goes on from JALOMM010000042.1 coordinate 7,588, forward strand.
GAAGCGTGTCAGAAGGCATGAATTTGACAATTTCTCACTTATCCCGAGTCCCGCTGAACGGGCCAGTGCCCTTATCTCTTCCTTGGTCAGTCCTGCCTCCAGAAGCGGACTTCTGACCTTCTGTTCTTCAAGAGCCTTCATCCCGGGTCGGTAATCATTTACGTCATCTGCATTTGTGCCGTCGAAGATTGTCATTATGTTTTCCTCTGCCGCGACTTTTCTGATAGCTTTAATGACTACTGTTTTGCATAAGTAGCATCGGTCAGGAGGATTCCCGGTTACCGACTCAGGTATGCCGAAGGTGATCTCCCTGTGCTGCATCCCGATACTTCTGCAGAACACTGCAGCTTCGCTCACCTCTGACGCAAACATATAGGGCGTATTGACCGTTACAGCCATGAACCTCGCACCATCGACCGTGGAGGCGACGCTGGCGAGAAAGCTGCTGTCTGTACCGCCCGAGAGTGCTATTACAGCTGACCCGGCATCAGACAGTATTTCTCTTAACTTGTTATGTTTCTCACTCAGGGTCATCGTCATTTTGTTATAAGGGTGATAATCTCATTCATTATCTGTTTCATGGGAATGCCCGTCTCGGCTGCAATTGCGGCGCAGCGGTCAGCTTCAGGTTTGGCGGATACAAGACGGCCCTCAAAAAATGACTTCTTTATTGTCACCCGGCCAAACCTGGTCTCTATCTCCTCAAGCTCACGGTGCAGGGTCTCCTTTGTGAAGTGAATGATTCTCAATCCGATTGTTGTGGATTCGCTGAAGAGAATATCTCTTATTATGCTTATCTGTTCCTCTTCACAGATAACACTGATGGTAAAGGCAGGCCTCCCCTTTTTCATAATGACCGGCGTAAAGAAGACATCCCTGGCACCTGCGTCAAAGAGTCTCCGGGAGACGTATTCGGACAGTTCAGGATTCATATCGTCAACATTGCATTCGACCAGGACAGCCTGGTGTCCTGAGGCTGACGCGTCAACCGTCTCTGCCATGAAGACCCTCAGGATATTAGGCCGGGAGGGATTGTTCTTCTGCCCTATACCGTATCCTGTTGCCTCAATATTGAATTTCAGTCCGTCAGGTGCCGGACTGGCCAGGGCAGCAATGATTGCCGCACCTGTAGGTGTTGTGGCCTCAAAGTCAACGCCCCCCGTATGTACCGGAAAACCGCTGATGATTCTTGCTGTGGCAGGAGCAGGGACAGGAAGAAGCCCGTGTTCACACCTCACCATTCCGCTCCCGAGCTCAATGGTGTTGACATATACCTTTTCAATTCCCAGGGCTGTGAAGCATATTGCAGAACCCACAATGTCAATAATCGAGTCAATGGCTCCCACTTCATGAAAGTGAATCTCATTCACAGGCTTGTTATGCACTGCAGCTTCGGCCTCGGCAATCCTTGTGAAAATTCTCATTGCCAGTGCCGTGACATTCTCCGGCAGTCCGGAGCCAAGAATGATCTTCTCAATATCTCCCAGGTTCCTGTGGGCATGGTCAGCATTCTTATGGCTGTGAACCTGGGGATGGTGATGGCTGTGCCCATGATCATGGCGGTGGTCAGCTCCGTGGTCGTGGTCGTGGTCGTGATTGTGGTCGTGGTCGTGGTCGTGATTGTGGTCGTGGTCGTGGTCGTGGTCGTGACCATGATCATGACCGTGGTCATGATCCTCTGGACTGACAGAAAGCTCATCCGTTATGACCGTC